>MQVI01000026.1 GCA_002002485.1 Pasteurellaceae bacterium 15-036681 | reverse complement strand
GTTTTGCTGATGAAGTTATCCACGCCTACGCTACAGAACGAGTTTCTTCTCAAGGGGCGTTCAAGCTGTGGATAACATTATGCTTTGGTGTTGCTAGTGTACTATAAATTTAACATACAAGGGGCGTGTAAACGCACCATTAGATGTTAATAAGGTGCGTTTACACGCACCTTACAACGATTATTGTTGATTACTTACCGCAATCCCTTCCCCAAATTTGCGTTTCTCCATAGTGCGCTTAGTACGGTCGATAACATCACCAGCCAGCTGACCACAAGCCGCATCAATATCATCACCACGCGTTTTACGCACTGTTACCGTAAAGCCATATTCCATTAATGTTTTTTGGAAACGGTCGATACGTGTATTTGAGCTTTTCGCATAAGGTGCTTCTGGGAACGGGTTCCACGGAATTAAGTTAATTTTACACGGTGTATTCTTCAATACATCAGCTAATTGATGTGCATGCTCAACGCTATCATTCACTTGGTTTAACATTACGTATTCAATAGTTACTTTACCATGGTTCGCGTTCGATACTTTTAAATATTCATTTACAGAATCCATTAACATTTTGATATTGTACTTTTTGTTGATAGGTACAATTTCATCACGTAATTCATCATTTGGTGCATGAAGTGAAATCGCTAATGCCACGTCAATTTGCTCACGCATTTTATCTAACGCAGGAACAACCCCTGAAGTTGAAAGGGTGACACGACGTTTTGATAAACCATAAGCGAAATCATCTAACATAATTTCCATTGCTGGAATCACGTTATTCATATTCAATAACGGCTCGCCCATACCCATCATTACCACGTTAGTAATAGGACGCACGCCGGTTACACCAAAGTTACCCACAATTTTAGAGGCACGCCATACCTGACCGATAATTTCAGATACGTTTAAGTTACGGTTAAAACCCTGCTGTGCTGTTGAACAGAATGTACAAGCTAGCGCACAACCTACTTGTGATGAAACACAAAGGGTTGCTCGATCATCTTCTGGGATATATACGGTTTCAATTTGTTGTTCACCCACCCACATCGACCACTTGATAGTACCGTCTGATGAACGCTGTTCTACCGCCACTTCTGGCGCTTTAATTTCTGCAATGCGTTTTAATTTTTCACGAAGAACTTTATTAATATTGGTCATATTATCAAAATTATCTTCGCCAAAATGATAAATCCATTTCATTAATTGGTCTGCACGGAATGGCTTTTCGCCCATATCCGCAAATAGCTCACGCATCTGCTGACGGTTTAAGTTTAATAGGTTAATTTTTTCTGTTGGTTGTTCTGCTTGTGAGCTACAGCCCACATCTTTGATTTGTTCAGACATGTGTAGAAAGCCTCGTTGTTACACGGTTTATGGCAAAAGGTTAGTTTTGCGAGATTAAATAAATATCTATCAAAATAATGTAGGGGCGTGTTGCACACGCCCGTGGGCGTACGCAGTAGTCCCCTACAATATAATGGGAGATTTTAAAGGACGCAAATTCTACTGTTATCTGTGTTATTAGGCTAGTGATTTTTTGCAAAGATGGGAAGTAAGAAATTTACATTTTTCGATGAAGATCACAAAAAACTAATAATTCCCTCCTACTTGTCATTCAAAAGAACGCAAATTTTTGTTATTCTACATAACAATTTTTCCAAATAAATTTAGGGTAATATTATGCAAGAACAATACCGTCCAAGTGAGATTGAACCGAAGGTTCAACAGTTCTGGGCTGAAAACAAAGTTTTCAAAGCAATCAAAGACGAAACAAAACCAAAATACTACTGTTTATCAATGTTCCCATACCCATCTGGCCGTTTACATATGGGCCACGTGCGTAACTATACAATCGGTGATGTGGTTTCTCGTTATCAACGTATGAATGGTAAAAATGTATTACAACCAATGGGTTGGGACGCATTCGGTTTACCAGCAGAAGGTGCTGCGGTAAAAAATAAAACCGCTCCAGCAAAATGGACTTACGAAAATATCGAGTATATGAAAAACCAACTTAAAGTATTAGGTTTTGGTTTTGACTGGGATCGTGAAGTAACGACTTGCCGTCCAGAATACTACAAATGGGAACAATGGTTCTTCACTGAGTTATACAAAAAAGGCTTAGTGTATCGTAAGACTTCAACAGTAAACTGGTGTCCGAATGATGAAACTGTTCTTGCAAACGAACAGGTTCACGAAGGTTGCTGCTGGCGTTGTGACACACCTGTAGAACAGCGTGAAATTCCACAATGGTTTATCAAAATTACTGACTATGCGGAACAGTTATTAAATGGTTTAGATACGCTTCCACAATGGCCAGACCAAGTTAAAACAATGCAACGTAACTGGATTGGTCGTTCTGAAGGTGTGGAAATCACTTTCAAAATTAAAGACAGCGATCAAACGTTACCAGTTTACACAACTCGTCCAGATACATTCTACGGCGTGAGCTATGTAGCGGTAGCAGCTGCACACCCATTAGCGACAATCGCAGCAGAAAACAACGCTGAATTAGCGGCATTTATCCAAGAAGCGAAAAATACCAAAGTTGCTGAAGCTGATATTGCAACAATGGAAAAGAAAGGTATGGCAACAGGCTTATACGCTATTCACCCATTAACAGGTGAAGAAGTACCAGTGTGGGTCGCTAACTTCGTATTAATGCACTACGGTACGGGCGCGGTGATGGCAGTTCCAGCACACGACCAACGTGACTTTGAATTCGCACAAAAATATGATTTACCAATTAATCAAGTAATCGCACCGCTTGATGATTCTGAATGGGACTTCACTAAAGCGGCATTTACTGAACACGGTAAATTAATCAACTCAGCAGAATTTGATGGCTGCGATTTCGATAAAGCATTCAACGGTATTGCGGATAAATTAGAGAGCTTAAACGTGGGTAAACGTCAAGTGAACTACCGTTTACGTGACTGGGGTGTTTCTCGCCAACGTTACTGGGGGGCACCAATCCCAATGTTAAACCTTGAAAATGGTGATGTGGTTCCAGCGCCGTTACAAGATTTACCAATCATCTTACCTGAAGATGTTGTAATGGACGGCGTTCAAAGCCCGATTAAAGCAGATCCAGAGTGGGCAAAAACAACTTACAACGGTCAGCCGGCATTAAAAGAGACTGATACATTCGATACCTTTATGGAATCGTCTTGGTACTATGCGCGCTACACTAGCCCACAATACCATGAAGGTATGTTAGACAGTGATGAAGCGAACTACTGGTTACCTGTTGACCAATATATCGGTGGTATCGAGCACGCAACAATGCACTTACTTTACTTCCGTTTCTTCCACAAATTGTTACGTGACGCAGGTTTAGTAACAAGTGATGAACCAAATGACAAACTGCTTTGTCAAGGTATGGTGTTAGCGGACGCGTTCTACTACACAAGCCCAACCAATGAGCGTATTTGGGTATCGCCAACGGAAGTTACTTTAGAGAAAGATGAAAAAGGTCGTATCTTAAAAGCCTTCGATAAAGAAGGCCGTGAGCTTGTTCACAGCGGTATGACGAAGATGTCTAAATCGAAAAACAACGGTATCGACCCACAAGAAATGGTAGATAAATACGGTGCCGACACAGTTCGTCTATTTATGATGTTTGCGTCACCGGCAGAAATGACACTTGAATGGCAAGAGTCTGGTGTGGAAGGTGCAAAACGTTTCTTAACTCGTTTATGGAATCTTGCATTTGAATATCAAAAAGCACCTGCAACCGTTGCCCTTGATGTAGCTACATTAACTAAAGAGCAGAAAGAACTTCGTCGTGATGTTCACAAAACGATCGCAAAAGTGAGTGATGATATTGGTCGTCGTCAAACCTTTAATACTGCAATCGCAGCGATTATGGAATTGATGAACAAATTAACCAAAGCACCACTTGCAAACGATCAAGATAAAGCGGTGATGGCGGAAGCATTAAGTGCGGTAATCCGTATGCTTTACCCAATCACTCCGCATATCTGTTTCGAATTATGGCAAGTACTTGGCAACGAACAAACTATCGACTTTGCACCTTGGGTTGTGGCTGATGAAGCGGCAATGGTAGAAGACGAGAAATTAATCGTTGTGCAAGTAAACGGTAAAGTGCGTGGTAAAGTCACTGTACCTGCAACAGCAACTGAAGAAGAAGTGAAAGCAGCAGCAAAAGCAGATGAAAACGTAGTGAAATACCTTGAAAACGTACAGATTATGAAAGAAATCTATGTACCGTTGAAGATGGTAAGTTTTGCGGTTAAGCCTAACTAATCATAAAAATGCTGGCGCGAGCGTCTCGCTCGTGCCAAATTTCAAAGCACGAGCGAGACGCTCGCGCTAGCAGGTAGAAAACATAAGGATCTATTATGTTCAAAAAACTCTCTCTTGTATTAGTGATGTTTCTAACCGCTTGTGGTTGGCATTTCAAAAACAATGAGTTATTTCCTGAAGAATTACGCACATTAAGCTATGAAAGTGCTGATCAATATAGCGATATGTCGCGTATCTTACGCCAACAGATGCTGTTAAGCGATATTAAAATCGTGGAAAAATCGGCGGATGTAGCAAACTTACGCTTAAACTCAACTTCAAGCACTTCAAAAGTTGCTTCGGTATTTAAACAAGCGCGTGAAGCGGAAAAAATCTTGAGCTTAACCGTTAAAGCAACGGTTACAGTGCCAAATAAGGCATCTTATCCATTAGAAGTTTCTGTTCACCGAACTTTCTTTGATGACTCTCGTGCAGCACTTGCGAAATCAGAAGAGAAAGAAAGTATTATGAAACAGATGTATGAACAAGCATCTCGCCAGCTATTAATTAAAGTAGCAGGTTTGCACTCTGAACTAAGCAAATCTCAAACACAATAATTCCCAATGATCGAAAAAGTTTTCCCTGAAGGATTAATTGCCTCGTTCGAAAAAGGTACTCGCCCATTTTATCTGTTAAATGGGCAAGATTTGCTATTAGTCGGTGAAGCAAAAGATAATATTGTGGCAATGGCACGTAAACAAGAGTTTGATGAAAAACTCGAAGTAACTATTGCCAACGATACCAAATGGGACGATCTCTTCGATCAAGTTCAATCTGGTGGGTTATTCTTTACCCGCCAAATTATGATCTTAAACCTGTCTGAAAATCCAATCGCTAACCAACAAAAAGAGCTAACGGATCTACTTGGCTTTTCTAATCCTGATCTGCTGTTTATTTTACATATTCCACGCTTAACGAAAGCGATGGAAAAGCAGAAATGGTTCACCTCGATTGCAAACAGCGCATTGCTAGTTAATTGCCAAACGCCTGATATTAGCAAGATGCCGACTTGGTTGTATCATCGTGCTAAAGCAATGAAATTACAAATTGAGCAAGACGCGATCCAATTTTTAAGCTATAGCTACGAAGGTAATTTGCTTGCTCTGAAACAGACCTTGCAAATGCTACAGCTACGTTTTCCTAATCATAAAATTGGATTACCTCAAGCAAAAGAAATCGTGGAACAATCGGCTCAATTTACCCCATTTCAATGGATTGATGCTTTGTTAGATGGCAAAATTAATCGTGCCTCACGCATTTTGAAACATTTGCAAAATGAAGAAGTTCAGCCTGTAGTATTGCTACGTATTATCCAAAAAGAGCTCGCTACTCTGCTGGAAATTACTCGTGCACCACAACCGATTTTAAACAGTAATCAGTATCTGTTCAGTGGTAATTTACGTGCGGAATTTACCCGCTTGAAGATTTGGCAAAACCGTCAAGGGCTTTATCAAAATGCGGTAAATCGCTTAACTTATCGTAAACTCTATATGTTGATCCAAACCCTTGCCGAACTTGAGAAAAAAGTTAAGCAAGAGTTTAGTGATGATGCGTGGAATGAATTGGAACGTTTTGGGATAGCTTTTCAGTAGAAGCTAGTTTAAGATTTTCTTAACAGTCTTTGGCTATTCAGCACCACTGTCACCGACGATAATGCCATTGCAATTGCAGCAATCATTGGGTTTAGCAACCATCCTGTAAGTGAATATAGAGCTCCAGCAGCAATCGGAATACTCACCACATTATAGATAAAAGCACCAACAAGGCTCTGTTTCATATTCGTCAGCACTTGCTTGGAAAAAGGCAGGATTTGACTAACGGGTTCTAAGCCTGTTTTCATCAGCGATAAATCCGCTGTTTCAACGGCAATTTCGCTACCATTGTGCATTGCAATACCTACATTAGCTTGGGCTAGGGCTGGGGCATCATTAATACCGTCCCCAATCATTGCGACCTTTCTTCCTTGTTGCTGTAATTTAGCAATCTGCTCGGCTTTTTGTTCAGGCAATACATCAGCTATTACACCGTCTAAACCAAGTTGATTTGCATAATAGTCTGCGGTGATTTTTCGATCCCCTGTTAGCATTAAACATTGATAGCCTTGAGCTTGGAAGTTTTTAATCATCTCTTGGCTTTCAGCACGAAGTTGATCTTGTAGATAGATAATGCCTGCCATCAGATTATTGATTGAAACAAATACTTGAGTACCTACATTTTCATCATTTATGGGCGACCACATCGGGTCGCCCCTACAACCATTTTCAATAAAGCTTTGGTTACCAATTTTCACAATATCTTCAGAACATTTCGCTGACATTCCCATCCCTTTTACAATTTGTAAATTCGTTATTTCGCAAGCGGGTAGATTATCCGCAAATTTTACAATTGCTTTAGCGATAGGATGAGATGCGTGTAGTTCAAGGCTTTTGGCGAAAGTGAGTAACTGCTCTTGGCTAATATTGTTAAAGGTTTCGATGTGAGTAACTTGCATTTCACCTGTCGTTAGTGTCCCTGTTTTATCAAATACTAAGGTATCAATTTCGCTACTAGCTTGTAATGCCTCGATATTACGTACTAATACCCCAAATTCTGCCGAGCGAGCCACGCCAGCAATGGTCGAAAGAGGGATAGCCAAGCCTAGCGCACAAGGGCAAGCAATAATTAATACAGTAGTAAAGATTGAGAGGGAAAAATCAAGCCCTTTACCTAAGCTAAGCCAAATTAAGCTACTGGTTAAGGCAATATTGACTACCATAGGCACAAATACTGCGGCAACTTTATCTACCCACTGTGCGAGCGGTGGTTTACTTGATTGAGCGTGGCGAACAGCGGTGATAATACGGGCTAATGCCGTTTGTGAACCCACTTGTTCAGCGATATAAATTCCTGCGCCATCTTGCACAATGGTGCCAGCTCGTACTTTATCGCCGATTTTCTTTTCTACAGGCAAAGCCTCGCCAGTGAGCATACTCTCATCAACCCAAATTGAACCACTTTCTAAAGTGCCATCAACGGCTAAGCGGTCGCCTGTTAAGGCTTGTACTCGCATTTCGATTTTTATTGCCTTAGCGGGAATGGTTTTTGCTATATTTTCTTCAAAAATCACCGCTTGTTGAGGGGCGAGATCGAGTAATTTTTCAAGGGCAAGGGAAGAACGCTGTTTTGCTTTTAGCTCAAGGAATTTGCCTAGATTTAGAAAGCCAATAATCATCACACTTGCCTCATAGTAAAGGTGCGAATGATGTTGAGGAAATAGGGTTAAATAGAACGAATATAAAAAGGCAACACCAGTACTTAATGCAATTAGGGTATCCATTGTAGAGGCTCTGTTTTTCAGACTTGTCCACGCCCCAGTAAAGAAGTGCTTACCACTAAAATACATAGTACTTGCGGTGATCAATGCCCAAATTAGCCAAATCCAACGATTGTCAGCGGTAGCCTCCATACCGAAGATTAAGCCGTACAGCATAAGGAGTGAGCCAACCGCTAAAGCCAGAATAAATTGCTGCTTTTTCTGTTTGAGAGTAGCGTGAGTTTGCGCTTGCTGTTTCGCTCGGCGTTCTTGCTCACTTTCAAGCAATTCAGCACCAAAGCCGATTTTAGTAATGGCTTGAATAACCGCCTCAGCAGACACATCACCTTGTACAAAGGCAGTTTGATCGGCAAGGTTCACCGAGGCAAATTCTACCTCGGGAATGCGTTTAACAATGGTTTCTACTCTGCGTACACAAGCCGCACAATGCAAACCATTGAGAAGGAATTGTTGTTGCATAAAATTATTACTCTATTAGGTTGTAGGTCGGGCATTTATGCCCGACGAATAAAATCAATCCTTTGAAATGTCGGGCATAAATGCCCGACCTACTATATTTTTACCTCAAACCCAATATCAAAAATGGTATCAATTAAGGTCTGTTCGTTTTCTTCACTTTCAATGACCGCTTTTTGAGTTGCTAAATCAATTTGCACGCTTGTTACGGTTGGTAGTGCGGATAAGGCTTTTTCCACGCTTTTTACGCAGTTGCCACAGTGTAAACCATCAAGTTGTAAAGTTGTTGTTGCCATATGATATTCCTTATTAATAAATAGAGTAGCGTTATCATAAACCTTAACCTTAGGTTATGGTCAAGCAAATCTTTGCAATTTTTTATTTGTTTAAAGTGGCGTAATTCGTTAAAATCTCGCCCTGTTTTTATTTACACTAAGATTTTTAAAGAGCTTGCTATGTCTGAAAAACGTTATGATGCTGATGAAATTACGGTATTAAAAGGCCTTGAGCCTGTTCAACACCGCCCAGGTATGTACACCGATACCACTCGTCCAAATCACCTTGGACAAGAGGTAATTGATAACAGTGTCGATGAAGCATTAGCAGGCCACGCCAATAAAATTGATGTGATTTTGCATAAAGATAACTCTTTGGAAGTGGTGGATAATGGACGTGGTATGCCCGTTGATATTCACTCAGCAGAAAAGATTTCTGGGGTAGAGTTGATCCTTACAAAATTACACGCAGGCGGTAAGTTCTCAAACAAAAACTACACTTTCTCAGGTGGTTTACACGGGGTGGGTATCTCGGTGGTAAACGCCCTTTCTGAGCGAGTAGAGATCAGCATTAAACGTGGCGGTGAGATCTACACAATCGCTTTTGCTAATGGTGAGAAAGTTGAAGATCTAAAAGTGGTCGGGACTTGTCCAAAACGTCAAACAGGGACAACGGTCCGTTTCTACCCAAATCCAAAATATTTTGATAGCCCAAAATTTTCGGTAAGTCGCTTACGTCATCTATTACGTGCTAAAGCGGTTCTTTGCCCGAAATTAACCATTAATTTTATTGATCATATCAACGGCACAGAAGAAAGCTGGTTCTATGAAGACGGCTTAGCAGAATACTTAACCGGAGCATTACAAGGTTATGAATTTACCCCAAATCCAATTTTTACAGGTGATGTGGTAAGCGATACAGAAGCAGTAAGCTGGGCATTAGCGTGGGTTCCTGAAGGCGAGCTAGTAGCGGAGAGCTATGTAAACTTAATCCCAACCGCTTTAGGTGGTACGCACGTGAATGGTTTGCGTACCGGCTTATTAAATGCAATGGTGGAATTCTGCGATATTCACAGTTTATTACCTCGTGGGGTTAAATTAACCGCTGATGATGTGTGGAACCGCTGTGCTTATGTGTTATCGCTAAAAATGCAAGAGCCACAATTCGCAGGGCAGACTAAAGAGCGTTTATCATCACGCCAAGCCTCTAGCTATGTATCAAATACCTTAAAAGATAGCTTTAGTTTATGGTTGAACCAAAATGTTCAAGCGGGTAAAGAGATCGCTGAAATGGCGATTAGCTCGGCGCAAAGCCGTTTACGTGCTGAGAAAAAAGTGGTGCGTAAAAAGTTGGTGAGTGGCCCTGCTTTACCTGGGAAATTAGCCGACTGTACTTCGCAAGATTTAAGCCTAACAGAACTATTCTTAGTTGAGGGCGACTCTGCGGGGGGATCAGCAAAACAGGCTCGTAGCAAAGAGTATCAAGCGATTTTACCGTTGCGTGGTAAGATCTTAAACACGTGGGAAGTGTCTTCCGATCAAGTATTAGCCTCAACAGAGGTGCACGATATTGCGGTAGCAATGGGGATCGATCCAGATAATGACGATCTTAGCCAATTACGCTACGGTAAGGTTTGTATTCTTGCTGATGCGGACTCGGACGGTTTACATATTGCAACGCTATTGTGTGCATTGTTCTTACGTCATTTCCCAAGTTTAGTACGTAATGGTCATGTCTATGTGGCAATGCCTCCGCTATACCGTATCGACTTTGGTAAAAATGAAGTGTATTACGCATTAGATGAAAGCGAAAAAGATGCGATTTTAGCGAAATTAGAGAAGAAAAAAGGTAAAGTAGATGTGCAACGCTTTAAAGGTCTAGGTGAAATGAACCCGAAACAGTTGCAAGAAACCACTATGGATCCAAATACACGTCGTTTAGTACAGCTCACTTTAGAAGATAGCGAAGAGTTTGAAGATACCAATAAAGATACCTTTGAGCTAATGGATATGCTACTTGCGAAGAAACGTTCAGAAGACCGTAAACAGTGGCTACAAAGCCGTGGTAATGAAGCGGAATTGACGGTTTAGGTTTGATAAAAACGGCACGCAATTGCGTGCCGTTTTTGTCCTAGGGCTGCACGCCCTAGGTTAAGTATAAATTAGCTCCTACGGAGCTAGTTGTGATAAAAGAGCTACATCGTAGCTCATTTATGCGTAACCCACGGCGTGTAGCCGTGGGATATAAAGCGACATTTCTATTACGCTTGGCATACACCACAAGTTGCTGCTGCTGAGAACATCCATACCAGTTTTTCTTGCTCTTTGATGTAATCGCTCATCTGTGAAGCTGTACCCTCATCATCTGCCCCGCTTGCAATCGCTAAGATTTCACGTTGCTGAGTTAATAAAGTTTTAAAGCCCTCTAAAGTGCCTGTTAAGCAGCCTTGTGCTGAAGAAACTGCGATATCTTCTTTGATACGTGATACTTGTAAGTATTGGCTGAATGCGTTATTTGGCACGCCACCTAAAGTTAAGATACGCTCTGCGATCTCGTCTACTTTTACCACTAAATCATCATAGATCTCTTCAAATTTTGCGTGTAATTCAAAGAAACTCACACCTTTAATATTCCAGTGATAACCACGAACGTTAGTGTAAAACACTTGGTAAGTCGCTAATAAGTTGTTTAATTCCGCTGATAATTTTTCTGCTGACGCTTGATTTAAACCGATTGCATTTGTCATTTTATTTTCTCCTATAAAAAATGAATGAATTAAGTTGATGTGCGCAGTATAGTTGTAAGAAATTTGGCTGTAAAGTGAATGTTGTTTATGCAATTAATAATTTAAAACTATCAAATAAATGATATTGATTTGTACTTATTTGAAATTATCCAACCCATACTGATAAAGTGCATTTTTCTTATAACCAAAGCTGTCAGCTACAATACCTGCTGCCTTTTTCAGTGGTAGCTCATTTGCTAATAATTCTAATAATTTAACCGCTTGTGGTGAAAATTCTTGTTCTTCTGTTTGTGCTTTTCCTTCAACGACTAACACAATCTCGCCTTTAATGCGGTTGCTGTCTTGTTTTAGCCATTCAATTAAATTACCTAACTGATCGCCTTGAATAGTTTCCCACGTTTTAGTGAGTTCACGCGCCATCACAATATAACGATCTGCTCCGAAAACAGTTTGCATATCGCTCAATGTATCTAAAATGCGATGGGTTGATTCGTAAAAAATTAAAGTGCGGCTTTCACTTTCAAGTTCGGTGAGTTTATCAATACGTCCTTTACTTTTTGCGGGTAAAAAGCCCTCAAAACAGAAACGATCTGAGGCAATACCTGATGTACAAAGAGCAGCAATAGCCGCACAAGCCCCCACAATTGGAACAATGCGGATACCAGCTTGTCTACAATGACGAACCAAATGAAAACCAGGGTCACTAATTAATGGGGTGCCAGCATCTGAAATCAGTGCAATATTTTGCCCTTGTTGTAATTTTTCTACTAATACTGCCGCGCGTTGTTGTTCATTATGATCATGTAGTGCGAAGAACGGTTTTTTGATACCGTAATGGCTAAGTAGGATACCGCTGTGACGAGTATCTTCTGCAGCAATGAGATCAACTTGCTCAAATGTATTTAGAGCGCGTTGGGTAATATCTTCAAGATTTCCGATTGGGGTCGCAACAATGTACAATATCCCAGTTTTATCTAAATTATGTCCGTTTTTCATTTGCTTTTCATTGAGTTGATAAGTAAGATCGACACCATATTCGTAAAATATTTAACGACGGATAAAAATTCTAAATATCCACTATGGAGCCACAAAATATGACTATTCTAGTACAATCAGCTAACTTTAGCCAAAAAATGAAAAAAATTTTTGTGCCAACAGCGTTAGCATTATTCCTTTCAGCTTGTACAGGTTCAAGTTTTTTCAAAAATGAAGTGACGGATTCACTCAAAAATCCTGCCTATGCAACCTCTGAGTTTTATATCAATAAAGCGGAAAGAGAATCTGATTTAGAAACTCAACAAAGTTACCGTTTGTTAGCACTTCGCCAACTGATTGCAGAAAATAAAGAAGCAGAAGCGCAAAATACAATAGCTGAAATTAATGTTCAGAAACTCAATGACGTGCAACGCTTAGAATATACATTACTTAGTGCGCAAGTTGCAGCGTTGCAAAACAATAATGCTGTCGCATTGTCAACACTAAAACAATTACCATTAGCACAATTAAGTCAATCACAGTTATTACGTTTATACCAGACTCAAGCAAGAGTAGCAGAAAATCAGAAAGATATTCTTGAGGCTGTTCGTGCACGTTCATTAATGGATCGATATTTAGCAGACAATGCTGCTCGTCAGGATAATAATGACAAAGTGTGGGAAATGTTGCGTGGCTCAAATAAAGGTATGCTAGAAAAAGCAACTGCTGGTGCTGGTGAAATTGGTTTTGCAGGCTGGATTGCATTAATTAATGCTTATAACCTTAATGTAATTAATCCTGCACAATTGCCACAGGCAATCAATGACTGGAAACAACAATATCCAAATCATACTGCTGCACAGCTTATGCCAACAGAGTTACAAAATGTGTCTAATTTCCAACAAACCCAATTAAATGGGGTTGGATTGTTGTTACCATTAAGTGGTGAAGCTAAAATTTTAGGTGATATTATCAAACGTGGCTTTGATGATGCAAAAGGAGCTGATTCAATGCCAGTCTATGTGTATGACACAGACAGTGCTCCAATTGCTGATTTATTAGATCAAACACATCAGCAAGGTGTACAAACTCTTATTGGACCATTGCTTAAATCACGTGTAGATGAAATGTTAACAAATCCTAATATTGCCAATGCCAATGTTTTAGCTCTGAATTCAACACCAAATGTACGAGCGATTGCAAAAGTATGTTATTACGGTTTATCACCAGAGTCTGAGGCTCAATCGGGTGCTGAGCGCCTATATAAAGATGGGGTTTCAAATGCAATCGTAGCTGCGCCACAAGGCGATTTTGGTCAACGTTCAGCTGATGCATTTGAACAGCGCTGGAGACAGATTACAGGTAAAGATACTAACGTGCGTTATTATAATGACCCAATCGAGGTTGTGGATAATTTGATTAATAATGGCGTATCGCAAGGAAGTGCTTTATATGCATTAGGTTCAGCAGAACAGTTGTTAGGATTGAAGCAGGCAATTGATGGTTCTAATTTAGCAAATCAATTACCAATTTATACTTCATCACGTAGCAATTCTCCTAATAATGGTGCGGAATTCCGTTTGACGATGGAAGGGGTGAAATTCAGTGAGATTCCATTACTTTCTGATGTAGAGTCTGATGTGTATAAAAAAGCGGAAGCTCTTGCGGAAAGTGATTTCTCAATGATGCGCTTATATGCAATGGGATCAGATGCATGGTCTGTTGCAAATAAATTTAATGAATTCCGTCAAATTCCTGGGTATAAAGTGTCAGGTTTAACAGGGATTTTGAGTGCTGGTCCAAATTGTAACATTCAACGTGAAATGACATGGTTACAATACCATGGCGGCAACGTAGTTCATGCAAACTAATAATAAGCGTGCACAAGGCGCTGTATTTGAGCAAAAAGCAAAAGCCTTTCTGATTGAGAAGGGCTTGAGCTTTGTTGCAGAAAACCAGCAATTTAAATGCGGCGAGCTCGATCTTATTATGCAAGATGGGACGACGACAGTATTTGTTGAAGTTCGTCACCGTAAAAATGCTAATTTTGGTAGCGCAGTGGAGAGTATTACTTACAGTAAACAGCAAAAATGGCTGAATGCAGCGAATATTTGGTTGGTGAAAAAATGCAGACAAAGTTTAGATACTGCAGATTGTCGCTTTGATGTTGTTGCTTTTGAGGGGAATGATCCCCCATTGTGGATTAAAAATTTTTTAGGATAATCGTTTAGTCTATGTTACAGAAGATTCAAGATCGCTTTAGTGAAAGTATTCAAATCCAAATTGCAAGTGCAGAACTTTTACCTTCTAAACTAGATGAAGCTGCAAAGCGAATAGTTTCTTGTTTATTGCGTGGTAATAAAGTTATTGTATGTGGTTATGGACGCTCTTACGCTAATGCTCAACTTCTTGTGAGTAGTTTATTGCATCGTTATGATCTAGCTCGTCCAAGTTTAGCTGCTCACTTATTACAATTTGACGGCATGTTAGTTGGTTGCTTAAGCCAAGATAATGATTTAGCCCAAATCTACCGTAAACAATTACAAGTAATTGCAAAAGAAGGTGATTTACTGGTCGCTTTTGCACCATTAGGCAATGAAGAAACCGTGATTAATGCGATTCAATCTGCAAACAATGAAAATTTAGATATTTTGGCTTTTACGAGCAGTTTGAATGATCATACAAGTGGACTATTAGAAGAAACTGATTTGGAAATTGAAATGCCTTCAATTAATGAGATGCGTATTATTGAAGGGCATCAATTTTGTGTTAACTTATTGTGTGAATTAGTGGATAGTTTGCTTTTTACACCAGTATCCCCCCAATAAAAAGGAGAGTTTATGTTAAAAGTAATGAAACGCTTAGGCTTTGCAACTTTATTTGGCTTAACCCTTATTTCTTTACAAGGTTGTATAGCTACCGCAGTTGTTGGTACTGCAGCCGTGGCAACTAAGGTCGCGACGGATCCTCGTTCGGCTGGACGTCAATTAGATGATGAAACGCTAGAAGAAAAAGTTGCCTACAATTTAAATAAAGATGCTCAGATTAAAGATGAAGCTCGTGTCAATGTAGTGTCTTATAATGGTCGAGTTCTACTTATAGGACAAGTTCCAAATGATATGGTAAAAGAAACTGCGAAAAGCATTGCAGCTGGTGTTGTTGGTGTTTCAACCGTATATAATGAAATTCGAATCGCTGAGAAAATTGGTGCTCTTCAAATTAGCACTGATAGTTGGATTACCACTAAAGTTAAGTCAAAATTATTGGTTAATTCTAGTGTGAAAACAACAGAAGTGAAAGTGATTACTGAAAATGGGGAAGTTTTTCTATTAGGTAATCTTTCTCCTGAACAGGCTGATGCAGCTGCAAATGTTGCTCGTAATGTGAATGGAGTGCAAAAAGTAGTGAAAGTCGTGTCTTATACACAGTAGTAAGATTTCAACTCATAATCTATCTAAGGCATATCACCGATATGCCTTTTTATCGGACTAAAAATTGTCAAGTTTTTAAAAAATATTGACTTTGAACGATGGTTCATAGATTATCCAAGACCATTTTTATTAGGGAATATCCAAATGGGTGATCGACAAAACTTAGTTGAGGTAAAAAATCTCATCTTTAAGAGAGGTGAGCGAGTAATTTACGACAACTTAAATCTGCAAGTGCAGAAAGGAAAAATCACCGCGATTATGGGACCATCAGGCATTGGTAAAACAACGCTTTTACGTCTGATTGGTGGGCAGATTGTGCCGGAATCCGGTGAAATACTATTTGATGGCCAAGATATATGTCAGGCATCAAATAAAGAACTTTATGAGCTTCGCAAACGAATGGGGATGTTATTCCAATCGGGAGCTCTTTTTACGGACTTATCGACATTCGATAACGTTGCGTTTCCAATTCGTGAACATACACGTTTACCAGAACCACTTATTCGCAAATTAGTATTAATGAAATTAGAAGCGGTAGGGTTACGTGGTGCGGCGGATTTAATGCCATCAGAACTTTCTGGTGGTATGGCACGTCGTGCTGCGTTAGCACGAGCAATTGCATTGGATCCAGATTTTATCATGTATGATGAACCTTTTACGGGGCAAGATCCGATTAGTATGGGTGTGATTGTTGATTTAATTAAGCGCTTAAATCAAACGTTGAACTTAACTTCAATTGTGGTTTCTCACGATGTGAATGAAATATTAAGTATCGCTGATTATGCTTACATTGTAGCGGATAAACGAATTATTGCAGAAGGTACGCCAGAAAACTTGCTAAGTAGTACAGATCCGCAAGTGGTTCAATTCTTATCAGGAAATGCAGATGGTCCAGTTCGTTTCCATTATCCTGCAAAAGACTACACAGAGGAGCTATTCAGTGATTAATTTTATCTCTAGTATTGGCGCGTCTGTTATTAATTTTATTCGTGTCTTTGGTCGTTCTAGTTTTATGTTGTGGGGCGCATTAGTGGGGAAACCCGAATTTCGTAAGCATACGCCATTATTAATCAAACAATTACACGTATTAGGTGTACAGTCGTTATTGATTATTATGTTGTCTGGTTTATTTATCGGAATGGTATTAGGTTTACAAGGCTATGTGGTGTTAGTTGATTTCTCAGCTGAAACCAGCTTAGGTCAATTAGTATCACTTTCGCTATTGCGTGAATTGGGTCCAGTAGTAACAGCATTATTATTTGCAGGTCGAGCAGGTTCAGCATTGACTGCTGAAATTGGCTTAATGAAAGCGACCGAACAACTTTCTAGTTTAGAAATGATGGCGGTTGATCCATTACGCCGTATTATTGCACCACGCTTTTGGGCAGGTATTATCGCAATGCCGATTTTAGCAGTGATTTTTACGGCGATTGGTATTTGGGGCGGTTCATTGGTTGGTGTTGATTGGAAAGGTGTAGATTCTGGTAGTTTCTGGTCAGTAATGCAAAATAGCGTAACAATGAGCGATTTAGTAAATGGCTTTATCAAAAGTTTAACTTTTGCTATTGCGGTAGTTTGGATTGCACTATTTAATGGCTATGACGCAATATCAACATCAGAAGGTATTAGTCAAGCAACAACAAGAACAGTGGTACACGCGTCTTTAGTTGTTTTAGGTTTAGACTTTATTTTAACTGCGATTATGTTTGGCGGTTAATTACCAAAATTGGTAAAATTAGGCGGAAAATTGACCGCTTGCAACAGAATTTCAAAGGAAAAATTATGCGTCAATCAATTAAATATGAATTTTGGGTAGGCTTATTTGTACTACTAGGCTTAGGTGCGCTAGTGTTTTTAGGCTTAAGGGTTGCAAATGTGCAAGGTTTTGGAGCAGAAAAAACTTACACCTTGTATGCAACTTTCGATAATATCGGTGGACTAAAAGTTCGCGCGCCTATTAAGGTAGGTGGTGTAGTTATCGGTCGAGTTTCAGATATTCAGTTAGACGAGAAGACTTACACCCCTAAAGTGACCCTTGCAGTAAATGAGAATTACAACCAAATTCCAGATACGAGTTCACTTTCGATTAAAACATCGGGTTTATTAGGTGAACAATATATTGCATTAAATGTTGGCTTTATGATGGAAGGCGAAACAGAAATGCTTAAAGAAGGTGATACCTTTGTGGATACTAATTCGGCAATGGTACTTGAAGACTTAATTGGACAGTTCTTATATGGCGATAAGAAGTCTGATAAAGAAGAACCCTCAGAATCGGCAGAGCCGAAAGCGGAATAATTATATTGAATGAATTTGGCGGACACGCGCAATGTGTCCCTACATTCTTTCTTGGATTTATATTTGTAGAGACACGGTGCCCATGTTCGCAATATATTTACTTATACTTGGAGTTTTAAAATGTTAAAAACCCTTAAAAAAATCTTTGTTGCTGGTGTAGTTGCAGTATCAACGTTAGTTTCAACTTCTGCATTTGCAAACAGCAATCCTTATGTGTTAATGCAACAAACAGCAGATAAATTATTTGGCGATATTAAAGCGAATCAGTCTCGAATTAAAGCGGAACCTAACTATCTTCGTACTATCGTGCGTAATGATTTAATGCCACATGTTAATATTCAACATGCAGGTTTATATGTATTAGGTAAACATGCAGCGTCAGCTACGGTTGCTCAACGTGAAGCGTTCTTTAATGCTTTTGGTCAATTTATCGAACAATCTTACGCACAAGTTTTAACTCAGTACACGGATCAAAAAGTACAGATTGAAAGTGAAAAGCCGATTAATAAAGATAGTGTGAATATTCGTGTAAATGTACTACAATCAGGTGCACAACCAATTAAACTTGATTTCAAATGGCGTAAAAATAGCAAAACAGGAGAATGGAAAGCATATGATATGGCTGCTGAAGGCGTTAGCATGATTGTTACTAAACAAAACGAATGGAGCGGTGTATTACGTCAAAAAGGTATTGATACTTTAACAGCTCAAGTTGCACAATCTGCAAAACAACCGATCACATTAAAATAATTGTTATGCAAGTGAAAAATCCATTACAATGGGACATTCAGCAAAACAATGAAAGCCTGATGATCCAGTTGATAGGTGATCTAACTCGCGACACGTTGCTTCCGTTATGGAAGCAACGTGCTTCTTTTTTGTCACCAAAAGCAAATCAACACATCTATTGGGATTTAAAAAATCTCCAACATATTGACTCTGCAGGCTTTACCCTACTTGCTGAAATACTCAATCATTATCAAAAAAATAATTCCACTTGTTTAATCAATACGCCAGAGAGTGTTAAAAATCTTGCTGCGTTATTTGATTTATCAGAGTGGTTTAATAAATTCTTACATTGTGAACAGTGGTAATAATTATGGAACCAAAACAAATTGAAGAAATGTTAATGAGTGCATTAGATTTAGATGAAGTGCATGTTCAAACAAGCGATGGCTCACATTACGGTGTGATTGCGGTAAGTGATGTATTTGCAACTTTATCAAAAGTAAAACAGCAGCAGATGATTTATGGTCCTTTGAGCGAATTATTTGCAACTAATGCCATTCACGCATTAACAATCAAAACTTTCACTACAGAACAGTGGAAAAAAGAACGTTTACTCAATATGGCTGGCTAATTTACCGTCATTTGATTTTGAATTTTATTTAAGGAAACCAAAATGGAAAAATTTCGCGTTCACGGTCCTTTTACTTTAAGTGGTACCGTTGATATTTCAGGCGCAAAAAATGCAGCTTTACCAATTTTATTTGCAGCGATTTTATCAACAGAACCAGTGGTATTAACCAATGTACCAAAATTAAAAGATGTTGATACGACTTTTAAAATCTTACGCAAATTAGGCGTTACTGTTGAGCGTGATGAACAAGGTGCAGTGCATATTGATGCGAGTAAAATCGATCACTATGTAGCGCCTTATGAATTAGTTAAAACAATGCGTGCTTCAATCTGGGCGTTAGCGCCATTAGTTGCTCGCTTCCATCAAGGTCAGGTTTCATTACCAGGTGGCTGTACAATAGGCGCACGTCCAGTAGATATGCATATCTCTGGTTTAGAAAAAATGGGCGCAACCATCACTTTAGATGAAGGCTATGTAAAAGCTGAAGTAAATGGTCGTTTATCAGGGACACGCGTGATGATGGATAAAGTGAGCGTAGGTGCAACTTTATCTGTGATGATGGCTGGTACTTTAGCAAAAGGAAAAACCATTATCGAAAACGCAGCTCGTGAGCCAGAAATCGTTGATACAGCGGAATTCTTAAATAAAATGGGCGCTAAAATCACAGGCGCTGGTACTGATATGATTACCGTTGAAGGCGTAGAGCGTTTAGGTGGTTGTCAGCATCATATCGTGCCAGACCGTATTGAAACAGGTACGTTCTTAATCGCGGCAGCAGTTTCTGGTGGTCGCGTAGTTTGTCGTGGTACTAAAGCCGATACACTAGATGCGGTAATTGAGAAATTACGTGAAGCAGGTATGCAAGTTGATGTAACTGAGGATACTATTACTTTAGATTCTTTAGGTATGCGTCCAAAAGCAGTAAATATCCGTACCATGCCACACCCTGGTTTCCCAACAGATATGCAAGCGCAATTTACATTATTGAACGTAGTTGCAGAAGGTACCAGCCGTATCACTGAAACAATTTTCGAAAATCGCTTTATGCATGTTCCTGAGTTAATTCGCATGGGGGCTAAAGCTGAGATTGAAGGTAATACGGCAATTTGTCACGGTGTAGCGACATTATCTAGTGCAGAAGTGATGGCAACAGATTTACGTGCATCAATCAGCTTAGTATTAGCGGGTTGTATTGCAAATGGTGAAACTATCGTTGATCGTATCTACCACATCGACCGTGGTTACGAAAATATCGAAGCTAAACTTCAAGGTTTAGGTGCGCGTATTGAACGTTTTAGTGAGCAATCTGAAGAAGAGTAATATTTAATTATTCGGTCTTTAACCCCGTTGATATTTGATATCAGCGGGGTTTTTTGTTTATCTTATTTATCTTATTTGGTGCGTTTACACGCGCCCTACAAAATTTTTAATGAAATGCTTTTAACAAAAAATAAACAATTTTATTAAAGAGTTTGAACTAAAACAAAACAAATCATAATAATTGACGATTCTTGTTGGTTTTTTTGATAGGATACGCAAGTTTATTTTTTTATTCATTTTCAACTGATTACCTTTTAAATAAGAAGATTTAATTATGAACCCAAGACGTAAATCAAGACTAAAAGTTATTTTATCGGTATTATCTGGTGTAGCTGTTGCTGCAGGTTTAACCCTTTATGCACTAAGCCAAAATATTGACCTTTTCTATACACCGTCCGAGATTGTGTATGGTAAAGACAATAATCCTAAAACCAAGCCAGAAGTAGGACAGCGTATCCGTGTGGGTGGGATGGTTGTTGAAGGTTCGGTAAAACGTGATGATAAAACCTTAAAAGTAGAATTTGGCTTAAATGATATTGGTCCTGCAATTCAAGTTGAATTTGAAGGGATTCTGCCAGATTTATTCAGAGAAGGACAAGGTATTGTGGCACAAGGTGTTCTTATTGAGCCAACGAAATTACGTGCA
This sequence comes from Pasteurellaceae bacterium 15-036681, assembly GCA_002002485.1. Taxonomy (GTDB): domain Bacteria; phylum Pseudomonadota; class Gammaproteobacteria; order Enterobacterales; family Pasteurellaceae. The sequence goes on along the minus strand of MQVI01000026.1, from coordinate 15,091 downwards.
ACGGAAGTACTTGCAAAACACGATGAAAACTATATGCCTCCAGAATTAAATGATCAGATGAAGAAACAGCACCAACCGATGGGGATTTCAGAATCGGATTTAAAAGGCGAATCAGAGCGTGATCGCACTCAATCTGGAGAGCAAAAATGATTGCAGAATTAGGCAATTATAGCCTTGCATTAAGCTTAATTTTGTCAATTTTACTGGCAATCTTACCGCTTGTAGGGGCAGAAAATCATAACCGCACCCTAGTTTCATTGGCTCGCCCGATGACTTGGGGGCTATTTATCACATTAACCATCTCTTTTGGGTCGTTATTCTACCTTTTTGCGGTGAATGATTTTACTGTGCAGTATGTGGTAAATAACTCAAATAGCACCTTGCCAATTGAGTATCGTTTATCTGCAGTGTGGGGTTCACATGAAGGTTCGCTATTACTTTGGGTATGGTTACTTTCATTGTGGAGCATTGGTGTTGCGCTATTTAGCCGTAAAATGCCAGAAGAAGCTGTTGCGCGCGTATTAGCGGTAATGGGCTTAGTGAGTATTGGTTTTCTAGTGTTTATGATCTTTACATCAAATCCATTTGATCGTACTTTTCCGAACTTCCCAGTTGATGGCCGTGAATTAAATCCAATGTTGCAAGATGTGGGCTTAATCTTCCATCCGCCATTACTTTATATGGGCTATGTGGGCTTTTCGGTTGCCTTTGCCTTTGCGATTGCTTCATTAATGACTGGTCGTTTAGATACTGCTTGGGCGCGTTGGTCTCGTCCGTGGACGATGGCTGCTTGGGTATTCTTAACACTCGGTATTGTTTTAGGCTCTTGGTGGGCATACTACGAATTAGGCTGGGGCGGCTGGTGGTTCTGGGATCCTGTTGAAAATGCATCATTAATGCCGTGGATTGCAGGTACTGCTTTAATTCATTCATTAGCGGTTACCGAAAAACGTAGTACCTTTAAAGCATGGACAGTGTTATTGGCAATCCTTGCTTTCTCACTTTGCTTATTAGGAACCTTCCTAGTTCGTTCAGGTATTTTAGTTTCGGTACACGCTTTTGCTTCAGATCCAACGCGTGGTTTGTATATCTTAGCTTATTTAGTGATTGTGATTGGTGGCTCACTTCTGCTATATGCTTATCAAGGCAGCAAAATTAAGAGCTTGGATAATTCGGAACGCTACTCACGTGAAAGCGTGCTATTGCTGAATAATATTCTGTTAATGGCATTTTTATCGGTGGTGTTCTTAGGCACAATTTTACCGTTAATCCATAAACAGATCGGTTTAGGCACAATCTCAATTGGCGCGCCATTCTTCGATCAGATGTTTATGATTTTAATGGTGCCATTTGCGTTTTTATTGGGAATTGGACCGCTTGTAAAATGGCGTAGAGACCAAGTTTCAGCAATTCGCACCCCAGTGATTATCTCACTGATTGTGATGATGGCATTAGGCTTTGGCTTGCCGTATTTATTTGCAAGTCAAATTACCGTAAGTGTCGTACTTGGCACAATGATGTCAGTGATTATTGTTGCTTTAAGCCTGTATGAACTACATCAACGAGCAACCCACCGCCATTCATTCTTTGTGGGATTATTCAAGCTTTCTCGTTCACATTGGGGAATGGTGTTGGCTCACTTAGGTGTGGCAATGACGGTATTTGGTATCGCCTTTAGCCAAAACTTTAGCATTGAAAAAGATGTGCGTATGAATGTAGGGGATTCAACCCAGATTTTAGATTACAACTTTACTTTCAAAGGCATTAGAGACAGTAACGGCGCTAACTATATCGGCGGTACAGCAGATATTGAAATTACCAAAAACGGTAAATATGAAGCAACTCTTGAAGCAGAAAAGCGTTTCTATAATGTAAGTAAAATGGGGATGACCGAAGCCGCTATCGACTGGGGCTTTACTCGTGATTTATATGCTGCATTAGGTGAACGTTTAGACGATGGCTCTTGGGGATTACGTTTATACTATAAACCCTTTATTCGCTGGATCTGGTTTGGTGGTTTATTTATGGTGCTCGGCGGAATCCTGTGCATGATGGATCGACGTTATCGTTTGAAAGTGAAGTAGTTTGTAAGATAGGGATTGATATGCGCCTTAATTGATTGGATAACTTTTCAATTAAGGTGCATGTTTTTTATCTAAAACTAAAAGAAAAGGACTGAGCTCGACACAATGCCGATATCAGTCCTTTTAAATAACAGTTTAAGTCAGATCAATTTAAATTTATTATGTGGCTAATAGTTTGCCCACTAACAAGCGGGCTTTTTTATCATTAAATTTGCAAATTATAGCGCACGTAATGCTTCAATACGTTTTTCTAATGGTGGGTGGCTCATAAATAACTGTTTTGCACGTGAGCCATTGATCATCATTGCATTTAATGAACCTTCTAATTGTTGTGGTTCATGAACTCGTTGTAAACGCTCTAATGCTGCAATCATTTTCTCTTTACCCACTAACTGCGCAGAGCCAGCGTCCGCACGGAATTCACGGTAACGAGAGAACCACATTGCGATAATAGTCGCTAAGAAGCCAAATAAGACTTCAAGCACCATAGACACTAAGAAGTAAGTCCCTGTGCTTTGGCTCTCTTCACCATTATCGTTACGGCTAGATGATACCGCTGTTGCGATCATACGTGATACAAAAATAACAAAGGTATTTAATACACCTTGCAATAAGGTCATTGTCACCATATCACCATTTGCAATATGTGCCACTTCATGCGCAACTACCGCTTCAGCTTCATCTTGGGTCATTGAGTTAAGTAAACCTGTACTTACCGCTACTAATGAATTGCTTTTTGTTGCACCTGTTGCAAATGCGTTTACATCTGCTGAGTGGTAAATTGCAATATCAGGCATTGGGATGCCTGCTTGTTGAGATTGGCGTTGAACCGTATCAAATAACCACTGTTCAGCACTGTTTCTTGGGGTTTGGATAATTTCAGCGACCACAGATTTTAATGCCATTGTTTTAGATAAGAACAGTGAAATTAATGAACCTGCAAAACCAAATAGTAAAGCCATAATCAAAATACCACCAGTGCTATTACCAGCTATACCTGTTACGCTTAAGATAATTCCCAGCACGATCATCACAGCAAAGTTCGTTGCTAAGAAAAGGGCAATTCTCATCATATAGATATTTCTCCGATAGAGTAAAAGTTGTTATAGGGGGTTAGCTCGGAAAAAACCGAAGAACTAAAATAGTGCTTTTTCAGCAAAATTCAAGACTATGACAACAATTATTCCCATAAATTTAACTGTTTTGTAACTTTTTCTTCAGGAAAATGGACATTTATGCCAATTAGGCGAATTTTTCGCCCATTTGCCCTTTCCCAAATTTGTTGTAATAGCTCAATAAAGCGAGGTAAAGCCATACCATCTGTTGTTCGTTCTAAGGTAGTTTGAGTAAAATCGTCAAACTTTAGCTTTATCCCTAATTTACGAAAATCATTTAAGGATTTATCACCCCAATTACGCTGAATTCTAAACAATAACTTATCGTATTGCTCCATCACAATTTGCTCAGCATCATCTAACTCACTGATATCCGTTAAAAGTGTATGTTCCACCGCAAGCGACTTACGAGGACGATCAACTTCAATGGAGCGATTATCAATCCCATGGCTAAACTCCCAAAGTCTTTGCCCAAATTTACCAAATTGTTGGTAAATATAGTGCTGTTGACTACTTTGAATATCTTCGCAGGTATGAAAACCAAGTTGAGCAAGCTTTTCATTAGTCACCTTGCCCACCCCTGGGATTTTTTTGAGCGGTAATATTTTGACAAACTCAGCGACATCTTCAGGAGGAATCACAAACTGGCCATTGGGTTTATTTTGATCCGAGGCGATTTTGGCTAGAAATTTTAAAGGGGCAATGCCTGCTGAGGCAGTTAAATGCAATTCATTCCAGATCGCTTGACGAATTTCTTCGGCAATCCAAGTGGCAGATCCTTGGCATTGTTTGCAATCCGTCACGTCTAAATAAGCCTCATCTAAAGAAAGGGGTTCGATAATTTCCGTATAACGACGAAAGATTTGATGAATTTGTTCTGAAACCGATTTATACAAAGGCATATTAATGGGTAATAGCACTAAATTCGGACAGAGTTTTAATGCTTGAGCGGTCGCCATGGCACTGTGTAAACCAAACTTACGCGCTTCGTAGTTACAAGTAGCAAGCACACCACGTTGATTGGGATTACCACCAACAGCCACTGGTTTACCAACTAGCGAGGGATTTTCACGCATTTCAATAGCTGCATAAAAGCAGTCCATATCAATATGAATAATTTTGCGTGATATTTGCATTGTAAAATATTCCTCAAATCTAACCGCTTGTAGTGTAACAAATAATACTGTATTTAAAAACATATTTATTAAATCTCCCCCTAGCCCCCTCTTTGTCAAAGAGGGGGAATGAGTGATAAAATCTGAGGAAATAGAAATTTTACTAAAAAGGATAATTTAATGATCTACGGCTTAATGATTGCCTTTGTGCCGCTTTTTCTCGGCTACCTATTTCGTGTAACCAATCAAACCATTATGAATTGGACAAACCGAATTACCACGGTCTGTCTATATTTGATCTTGTTGATTATGGGAATTTCTCTTGGGCAATTAGATAATTTAATGGAAAAATTACCACAGATTGGCGCGACAGCTCTTGGCTTAAGTGTGATTTTGCATGGCGCAAATATCATGAGCTTAATGGCATTTGATAAACTCTATCCAATGCAGCGAGAGCACGTTTCAAAAGAAGAGTTGCCTTCTCGTTGGAAACAGATTTCAGATAGTTTAATCCTATGTGCAACCGTCTTTATTGGTGCGGTGTTTGGCTATATGACGAAAGGCATTCTTGATTTTCCACTACACTCAAGCACTTATGTTTTAGTGGTGATGATTTTCTGTATTGGTATTCAACTGCGTAATAGCGGTATTCCCATTCGCGAGGTGTTTTTAAATAAACGTGGGATTTTGACCTCTTTGGTATTTATCGCAAGCGGTCTGATTGGTGGGGTAATTAGCGCCTATGTGCTTAACTTACCATTAATGCATGCAATGACCTTAGCTTCGGGCTTTGGGTGGTATTCGCTTTCAAGTGTATTGGTAAATGACGCTTGGGGACCCGTGTATGGTAGTATCGCTTTCTTTAACGATTTATCGCGTGAGATTTTCTGCTTGTTTAGCATTCCGTTCTTTATGCGTTTATTCCCTTCAACTGCTGTCGGTTTAGGTGGCGCAACCGCATTAGATTGCACACTGCCGATTATTCAAAAATCGGGCGGAATCCAAGTTGTGCCATTAGCGATTAGTTTTGGTTTTATTATCAACCTTGCGGTGCCGTTTTTATTGGCGTTTTTTATTGGGTTGGCGTAAAAAGTTTGGGCGGATATTATCCGCCCCTACAAGAAAATTAAGATTTTCTATAATCTCTCTAACTTCGCTACTTTGGCAATTAACCATTTAATCCCTTGTTGAACAAAAGCGATTTGTAAACGAGTTTGCTCACCGCCGCCCTCAACATTGATAATTGTCCCTTGCCCAAATTTTGCATGTTGGACTTTTTGTCCCATTTTCCATTCCACATCATCACGTTTAAAGCTCGTCGCTGAGCTTGCAGTTGCTCGTTGGCTTGCAAAAGTCGCAGGACGATTGATATTGCCACGTAAACGTACTTCTCTGGTATGCTCATCCGGTAATTCAGCAATAAATCGGGACGGTAAATGGCGTTCTTCTTTACCATATAAACGGCGACTTTCCGCATAGCTGATGGTGAGCTTTTTCTTAGCACGGGTAATCCCTACATAAGCTAAACGGCGTTCCTCTGATAAACGCCCTTCATCAAAGCTCATACCACTTGGGAAAATGCCCTCTTCAACCCCTACCATAAACACACGAGGGAATTCTAAACCTTTGGCTGAGTGTAAAGTCATTAACTCCACATAATCTTGATGTGGTGAGGCTTGTGCTTCACCGGCTTCAAGTGAAGCGTGGGTTAAGAAAGCGGTTAAATCACTCATATCCTCGGCTTCATCAGGTTTATTAAATTCACGGGTTGCACTCACTAACTCTTCCAAGTTTTCAATACGTACTTCGCCCTTCTCGCCTTTTTCTTGTTTGTACATCTCGTATAATCCCGAGGCTTTAATCACAAAATCCGTTTGCTCAAACAACGCCATTTGCTCTGTTTCTTGTTCAAGAGAGTTAATTAACTCCACAAAACGTATTAATGCCGAAGCAGCTCTCCCTGATAGATGTTCTTCTTGAATAGCAACTTGGATCGCCTGCCATAACGTAATTTGACGATTACGAGTTAATTGGCGTAAGGTATCTAAAGTGCGCTCACCAATGCTACGTGGCGGGGTATTAACCACACGTTCAAAGGCCGCATCATCTTGGCGATTTGCGATTAAGCGTAAGTAAGCTAGCGCATCTTTGATCTCTTGGCGTTCGAAGAAGCGCATACCGCCATAAATACGATACGGAATACTTGCTTGAATTAAGGCTTCCTCAATCACACGTGATTGCGCATTGCTACGGTATAAAATCGCACACTCGTTTAACTCGCCCTCGTCCTCTTTCCACTGCTTAATTTGAGAAGCAACAAAGCGAGCTTCATCTAATTCATTAAAGGCACAATAGATATCAACTGGCTCACCATCACCGCTATCCGTCCAAAGATTTTTACCAAGACGATCTTCGTTATTCGCAATCAGTGCATTGGCTGAATTTAAGATATGCCCTGTTGAACGGTAGTTCTGTTCAAGGCGGATAGTATCTGCTTTGCTGTAATCATTTAAGAAACGCTGGATATTCTCAACCTGTGCACCACGCCAACCGTAGATCGATTGGTCATCATCGCCCACGATCATCACATTGCCTGTTTCACCTGCTAACAAGCGAATCAGATCATATTGAATATTGTTGGTATCTTGGAACTCATCAATTAAGATCTGACGGAAACGCTGTTGATAACGCTGTAAAATTAACGGATTATATTTAAATAACTCATAGGCACGGATCAATAACTCCGCAAAGTCTAACAAGCCAGCACGATCACAAGCATCTTGATAGATTTGATAAATCTGCACCAACTTTTTAGTGTGTTGATCGTTGCCGTGATCGATATCCTTCGCTCGTAAACCTTTATCTTTTTGGGCATTGATAAACCAACCCACTTGTTTTGGTGGGTAATGTTTTTCATCAATATTGTGTAATTTAAGTAGACGTTTGATTAAACGTTGCTGATCTTCCGTATCCATAATTTGAAAATCTTGGGGAAGATTAGCATCAAGGTAATGCGAACGTAATAAGCGGTTAGCAATACTATGGAAAGTCCCCACCCACATACCAAATAAGCGGTGATCGCTTGATTGAGAAAGGGTGTATTCAATACGGTGGCGCATTTCTGTTGCTGCTTTATTGGTAAAAGTCACCGCTAGAATATTAGATTCAGGAACGTTTTCCACACCAATAAGCCATGCAATACGATGAGTTAAAACACGTGTTTTACCGCTACCTGCTCCTGCAAGTACAAGATAATTTCCTAGTGGAGCCGCAACTGCTTCACGTTGTTTATCATTCAAGCCATCAAGTAATAAAGAAAAATCCATCCTACGCCTCATAATGTTATTTTATACAGCAAACTTAGTCATTATAGCCTAGATGCAGAAAAATTAACGAAACTTTTGTGAATATATGTAAAATATTTTATAGATAGCGTATTTAGAATGAAAGAAAGTATTTTTCTATTGTTTTTTCAAAAATAAGAATTTAGTATTGCATTCGTTTTTTAAACACAATAAAACAGATTATAAAAACTATCTTAGTTTAAGGATTTTGAGATGATTAAAAATATTATCAAACTAACGACTGTTTCGACAGCAACGCTACTATTAGCAGGCTGCTTTACAGCACAAAGTATCAACAGAGATGCGCCAGCACCAGCAGTAGAGCCAGCTCTAGCACCTCCGATTCCAGCGCCAGCTAAAGCGAAAGAGTATGTATTAAGCGGTGATTTCTTATTTGATTTTGACAAATCAAACCTGAGCTCACAAGGTAAAACAACCTTAAACCGCATTGCGACAGAAATTAAAGAAAATGGTGCATCTAAAGTAAGCATCGTTGGTTATACTGACCGTTTAGGTTCAGTAGCATATAACTTAAATCTTTCTAAAGCACGTGCAAACACGGCTAAATCATACTTACAAGCTCAAGGTGTTAAAGCTGCAATCAGCGCAACAGGCCGTGGTAAAGCGAACCAAGTTAAAGCATGTAACGGTGTAACAGGTCAAGCATTAAAAGACTGTTTAAAACCTAACCGTCGTGTAGTTATCCGTGTAGATTGATATCTGTAGTGTTAAACTAATTTAACAACCCTCTAAGCATTAAGCCCACAATAAAGTGGGCTTAATTAAGTTGGTTTATTCTAGTGTCAGCCGCCGCTAGGCATTTTATTTAATAAATTTTCCTTGCTTTATAAACTCTCGCCCTATGGGAGAGAGACAGCGAAAATTGCGTTCAGCAATTTTTGCAGAGAGAGGGCAGCAAGCGGTTGGATCTGGCTATTTTATTACTGAATTTGGTAGCCTGTTCGTTGGATCATATCCTTAATATCATTTGTTGCGTTTATTACAAATAATTGAACATTTGGGTGCTCATTTTGGTACACTCGGAAAATCTGATCGGCAAAGCCTTGTCCAATACTGGTGACACCTTGGAAATCCAAAATCACTTTTTGGAAATGTTCAAAGCGTGCAACAAGTCGTTTAGCTTGTGAACGTGACATTAAAAACTCACCCTCGTGTTTTGCTAAATTTACAGGCACTACTGTTGTTGCAAATGCATATTCATCAGGCATTGCGAACTGATCGAATACGTCTTTAGTACGCTTGGTTGATGAATGAGATAACTCAAACATTACTTTTGTACCATCAATGTATTCAACATCGTGTTCGTACATAATATCGATTACACCTGCATTATGTACAAATGCCCAACCTTTTGAATTGATACAGAAAAAATCAAAAACCTTAGATGAAAAGAAAATGCCTTCTCCGCTATGATTTGCTTTATCTGTCGTCAATTTACCTTTCGATAATTCAAAAATAGATTGACGAATATCTACAAGATCAAAGGCTTTCTGAATTTTCTCAAAAATACCTAACCCATTATCTGTAATACTCACAAACGTTGAAATAGGTGTTTGGCGAATTTCAACAGTAATTTCTGTTCCGCAAGAATGATCGATTGCATTATTGAACATTTCAGTAAAACCATACTGAAAAATCTCAAGTATATTTTGATTTAATCCTTTCAATTTTGGATCTAGCGTTTGGGTATAAACACGAAATTCATCAAGATCATCTGATAAGTTAAAAGTAAAGCGTTCAACTTGTTCAACTAATTCATAACGTGTAGAACGTCCACGTCCTGAAACCGTTAATAAGTTTTCTTCTACCCAACCTTTTAATTTTCTTGATGCGCTTTGGCGAGTTATTGAGAGTGTATCAGCAATAACTTCTGCTGTTTGTGTTGGATTATTTTTAACGATCTCCAACAATTTACATAATATATCGTTCATATAACCTCTTTATAAGTAACCATTTAACACCTTAATAGTAACATATAAAAGATATTAATGTAACGTTTAAATTGATTATTTGTAACTCTATAGATTTTAAATCTCATGTGGTTATAACTCTCGCCCTTTGGGAGAGAGACAGCGAAAATTGCGTCCAGCAATTTTTGCAGAGAGAGGGCAGCAAGCGGTGATATTTCAGAAATATTTAACAATAGTCCTCTCCCTGACCTCGGGCACCTTGGTCTGTCCCTCTAGAGGATGGATTGCTTATAAATCCCCCCAATTTCCTTCCAAAGCAACACTCGTTAAATTTAAGTAAATTTAATTTAATTTAACCTTCTTGTTACATTAATACTGTATAATTCTAAATCGTGTTTATACCAATTTTGGTAGTTTAAACAGGTGGCGTTAATCTGTTAAAGCCACGGTGGATAGCAATAAAATATACAGCTTGAAATTCAAGCAATATTATTTGTCAGTTTTTGTAAGTAATTTATTCAATGTAATGGTGTTTATAACAATTTAAGACACGTTCAAATGGGGTCATAATGAACAATATATTTAAAGTAATTTGGAGCCATACACAACAAGCGTTTGTTGTTGTATCTGAATTAACAAAATCGCATGGGAAAGCAAAATCCCAACAAGTCACTACTTCGGCAACAAGTTCGAAGGCTAATCCTTTATTAAAGCTAAGTTTGATTTCGGCGGCGGTATTAGGCTCACAAAATGCTGTTGCAGCCAATAATATCACGGAGGCAAACTGGAATATTTATTCTTCAGTGCTAACAAATTACCCTGCCGATATAGCAACAAACAGAAATAACGTTATCCTTGGTTATAATGCGAATCCTCAATCTGGTGATGGTACCGGTGGCGGTGGCGGTGGTACGATTCAATTTATGACCATCATAGGTTCTCATGCTGGAGGTGTTGAGGGTAGTACTGTAATGGGTTATGCCGCAAACTCAACAGGTTTTATGGGGACTGCGATCGGTAGGGAAGCGACTACACGTAAACAGTTGGATACCGCTGTTGGTTATTTAGCAACTGCTCAAGGACAGGGTTCTTCGGCTCTTGGTTCAAGAGCTAGTGCGCTTGGTTTTAACTCTGTTGCAGTTGGTAATACGACAAGTGCACTAGTTACTAATGCAGTTGCTGTTGGTTCTGATTCTGTTGCTAGAGGTGCTTACTCAACTGCTTTAGGTCCAAGCGCTCAAGCAAATGGAACATCTTCATTTGCAGTTAATTATGGTTCACAAGCTATTGGTCACGGCTCATTGTCTATTGGTCGTTTTTCAAAATCAGATGGTCGAAATGCTATTGCAGTTGGTGGTGGTGCTTATGCATTAGGAGAACGTAGTATTGCGATTGGGGTAAATAAGAATGCCAATGATGGAGATGCTCCTCAAGGTGCAACAACGAACGGTTTAGACTCTATCGCAATTGGTACTGATGCAAAAACTACCGTAGACAATGCTATTGCAATTGGTAAAGATGCAAATGCCTCAAACGTTAACGCAGTGGCATTAGGCACAGGCTCAACAACCTCAGCTCCAGTGGCTTGTACAAGTGCAACTGTAAATGGTGTTTCATATAGTGGTTTTGCGGGTACAAACCCGAATTCAACGGTGAGCGTAGGTAGTGATACGATTAAACGTACTATCACTAATGTAGCTGCGGGTCGTATTGATTCAGGTTCTACCGATGCCATCAACGGCTCACAGCTTTATATGGTGGCAAATAAACTTGCAGAAGGCTGGGCGATTGGTAATACATCGAAAACAAAAGTAGGCGATGTAAAAACTAATAAACAAGTTAACTTTATTGGTGAAGGTGGGACAACTGTTACTGTTGAACCAGATAGCGTAACGGGTAACTATAACGTTAGAATTAACTCAACTGCAACAGCAGCGGCAACCGACACTTCAACTTACTTCCATGTTAACAATGGCTCTGCAACAGGTGGCAATGCTGCAACTAACTTAGGTAATATTACTGAAGCAGCTGGTGCTACAGGTACAAACTCATTAGCGGCTGGTGTGAATGCGAAAGCTAACCAAACTCGCTCAACGGCGGTTGGTTTTAACTCAAAAGCACAAGCTCAGGATGCAACGGCAATTGGCTCAGGTGCAGAAGGTAATGCGCAAGAATCCTTTGCGGCTGGTTACAACGCAATGGCAAATGGATCACAATCAATCTCACTTGGTCACTGGTCTTCAACAGGGACAGCTCGTGCTACTGATACAGATAGCTCAGGCGCATATTCAATTGCGATCGGTAGTCATGCAGTTGTTACGGGCGATAATTCTGGTTATATCGGTCGACGCTCTAACGCTCATACTAGTTCAGGCGTAAGTGGTAATGATAGCTATGTATTGGGTAACTATAATAACGTTTCAGCGAACAACACTTTTGTTCTAGGTAACAATGTGAGTGTCGCTGCTGGTGTTGATGGTGCCGTTATTCTTGGTGCTGGCTCTTCAACCTCTGGTTCGCACACTGTGGCAAATGTCACAGCAGCAACGGTTAATGGCTTAACCTATGGTGGTTTTGCAGGTAATGTTACAAATTCAAGCCAATTTGTTAGTGTTGGTAGTAATGCGGCAAATGGTCAACGTAAACTCATTAACGTTGCAGCAGGTAATATTTCAAGCACTTCAACAGAGGCAATCAATGGTTCACAGCTTTATATGGTGGCGAATAAGCTTTCTGAAGGCTGGGCGATTGGTAACACAACGAAAGCAAAAGTAGGCGATGTAAAAACTAATAAACAAGTTAACTTTATTGGTGAAGGTGGTACAACGGTTACTGTTGAAGAAGATACAACAGGAAGCGGTAACTACAACGTAAAAATTAATTCAACATCACCAACACTTGGCTCAACCACCTATGGGGCAGATAGAACAGATGTAAATCCAGCAATTTCAATTGGTGCGGGTACAAATGGTCGAGTGAATATTACGACTACGGGTGCTTGGACAACTAGTAATGAACGTTTCAGTGGTGATAACATTGAAACCTTTGTTGGTGCGAATAATGAGATTCTAATTGGTATCAAAGAAAACCCTACGTTTAAATCTGTGAAGATTGGTGATGGTTCAAATACAACCAACTTAACGTCAACGGCAAATGGTTTAGATGTTGAGGGCGATAAAGTAACTAATATCAGTAATGCAGCAATTACCTCAACCAGTAAAGATGCTGTGGCTGGTAACCAGTTACATACTGTTTCAAACAGTGTCGCAACGACATTAGGCGGTGGTGCAAATGTAAATACAACAACAGGCGCAGTACAAAACTTCTCACAACCATTAAATACTACGGGTGCAACGTCTTACACGGCACCAACAACAGCTGCAGCAACAGTTGCTGATGCTATTACGAACTTAAATAACTACGTAAATGCAGGCTGGGTTGTGGGTAACAATGCTGGCACACAAGTTGCACGTATTTCACCAAATGAACAAGTGAATTTTGTAAATGGCAAAGGCACAACAGCGAATGTAACCTCATCAGGTACTGGTGCAAATGTGACCTTTGATGTGAATACATCTGCAGCAACTTCTACCAATGCTAATGGCTCAATTGCAGCGCCAACAACTGCTGATGGTGCAAACTTTGTAAATGCAACCACGTTAGTGAATACGGTAAATAATGCAAGCTGGAATGTAAGTGCCTCTAATGTTACAGGCACAACAGGTAAGAGTACTTACACTGCAAATGCGGACTCAAAAATTAACGCAGGTGATACGGTAAACTACAAAGCCGGTAACAATATCGAACTTGGTGGTTCAGGTAATAATCTAACGATTGCTACTTCAATGACGCCAACATTCAATACAGTGAATGCAACGGACAAGATTACGATTGGTAATGGCACAAATACAACGAACCTTACATCAACAGCGAATGGCTTAGATGTGGGGGGCGACCGTATTACTAATATGGGCGATGCGGTTAATGGTAATGATGCAGTTACTTTAAATCAATTAAATGCAACAACAGTTAAAGTAACTTCAGATGATAAATCTGTAGCTGTAACCAAAACAGGTGGTACGAACGGCCAACCAACGGTTTATGACTTATCTGTGAACACTGTATTTGAGTATGTGAATGAAGCTGGTGATACAGTGGTTATCGGTAAAGATGGTAACTACTATAAAGCAGATGATCTTGCTAATGCGACATATAATCCAGAAACTGGTAAGTATACAAAAGCAGATGGTTCAGTTGTAAATCCATTATCAGACGAAGAAAAATCTAAAGTAGTTATTCAACCAAAAGCTGGGGACGAGCATAAGCTCACAAATATTGCTAATGGTAATGTTGCGGACGGTTCTTCTGATGTTGTGACCGGTGATCAGCTTTATAACTATGTGAATGTAAACGGCAAGCCAGCAACTAAGTCTGATGGCACTGTTAATTTTGTTGATGGTAATGGCACTACAGTATCAATCAATAGTGACGGCAATATTGCTTACAATGTGTTAAATACTACATTAAGTGTAAATCCACTTGGTAGTGCTAATCAAGGTTCACTTGTTCAACCAACAACAAACGCAAACCACTTTGTAACAGCTGGAGATCTTTATACCACATTGAGCACAATGGGCTGGAATGTGAATACTGCAGCAGATGGTGGTACAGCAAAAGGATCTGCAAAAACACTGGTGAAAGCGGGTGATACAGTTAAATTCATCGCGGGCGACAATATTCAAATCGATCAAAATGGTCAAGATATTAAAATCTCGACCACTGCAGGTGCTAAAGGTGAAAATGGCAAATCTGCTTACGATATCTGGAAAGAGCAACCTGGAAATGATGGTAAATCAGTAGAAGACTTCCTTGAGTCACTTAAGGGGACGAAAGGGGATCCGGGTACAGCTGGTACACCAGGCGCAGATGGTAAAGACGGTAAAGACGGTAAGTCTGTTGTCGCAGAAGTACAGCCAGATGGCAGTGTGAAAGTAAGCGAAGTTGATCCAGAAACAAAAGAGAAAACTGAAATTGCGACAATCACAAATGGTCAAGACGGCGCACCAGGCGCAGATGGCAAAGACGGTAAGTCTGTTGTCGCAGAAGTACAACCAGATGGCAGTGTGAAAGTAAGCGAAGTTGACCCAGAAACAAAAGAGAAAACTGAAATTGCAACTATCACAAATGGTCAAGACGGCGCACCAGGTAAGGATGGCGCACCAGGCGCAGATGGCAAAGACGGTAAGTCTGTTGTCGCAGAAGTACAGCCAGATGGCAGTGTGAAAGTAAGCGAAGTTGATCCAGAAACAAAAGAGAAAACTGAAATTGCGACAATCACTAACGGTACAGATGGCAAAGACGGTAAGTCTGTTGTAGCAGAAGTACAACCAGATGGCAGTGTGAAAGTAAGCGAAGTTGACCCAGAAACAAAAGAGAAAACTGAAATTGCAACTATCACAAATGGTCAAGACGGCGCACCAGGTAAGGATGGCGCACCAGGCG
>MQVI01000025.1 GCA_002002485.1 Pasteurellaceae bacterium 15-036681 | reverse complement strand
CTCGTTCAATTATTGTAAGATGTCTATAAGAAGTGTTCATGTTTAGCGTAAGTTTTTTGTGTGGTAGCAAAAATTATACTCTATTATGAACACTTCTTTTTTATTGCACTTGGATTGTAAATTCAAGAAAAAAATAAAAAAAATTCTGTAAAGATTTTTCTCTTACTCCGACTAATAGGGTGAAAGGGAAGCCTTTCGCTAACATTGACTTATCTTAACAAATCTTTTTACAAGAGGAAAAAATTTATGAAAACTTTATTCAAAGTATTAATGGCTACGTCTTTATTCTCTATGGCTACAATCAATACTGCAAATGCAGAAATGATGGATGATTGTAAAAATAACATGGGGGTAAATTGCCAAAAAACAGAAAATATGCAAGCTGGCGATATGAAAAAAGACCATATGATGAAATCTGATAAGATGAAAAAAGAAAAGATGTAATCTGCCAAAAAAGTCATTCTAATTATTTGAGCAGTAGCATATTTATACCTAATATTACTACTGCTCATTCGCTAGAGTTCAGACTAAATGGATGAGTAAAGATGCCTTTATTTTAAAAATCCTTCCAATAACTCATTTAAAAACAACTTACCGTGTTGGGTAATCTGCCAATGTCCTGAGGTTTCAGTGATATAGTTTTGGTTTAATGCCCAATCCATTGTTGGCTGAACTATTTTGCGTTCTAGCCCTGTATAAGCCTCAAATTCCGTTTTCGGTGTCGCTTCTAATAGACGGAAACGGTTCATAAAAAATTCAAACGGTCGGTCATCAAAATCTATCGCATCTTGCTGATAGAGATATTCACCTCGCATATAGCCTTTAGGATGTTTAGTTTTGCTAAAACGGTAGATCTCACCATTTGGATAGCTAATCTTACCGTGCGCACCACAACCAATCGCTAAGTAATCGCCAAAACGCCAGTAGTTTAAATTATGCTGACATTGGAAACCTTTTTTTGCATAAGCAGAGGTTTCATACTGCTCGTAACCTGCTTCCGTTAATAGTTGGTGACCTTGCTCGAAAATATCCCATAGTTCGTCATCATCAGGCAACGTTGGCTGACGATAGTAAAACATCGTATTCGGCTCAATAGTAAGCTGATACCAAGAGAGATGCGGCGGGGAAAGCTCAATCCCTTGACGTAAATCGTCCAACGCCTGCTTAACCGATTGATTTGGCAGACCGTGCATTAAATCAATATTAAAACTTTTTAGCCCTGTGCTTGCAGAATTTTGTGCAAATCGTATCGCTTGTTTGGCTTCGTTATTATCGTGAATACGCCCTAGTTTTAGTAATTTTTCAGGTTCAAAACTTTGAATCCCCATAGAGATACGATTTACCCCACCTTGCGCATAACCAATAAAACGCTCGGCTTCTGCCGTGCCGGGATTTGCTTCTAAAGTAATTTCTAAATTTGGTTCAAATTCAATCCGTTTGCGAATTTCCGCCAATAAATAGCCTATCCCTTCCGCAGAAAACAAACTCGGCGTACCGCCACCGATAAAAATCGAGTGAATTTTACGGTTTTGGATAGCCTGTTTATAACGTGCAAGATCTTGTTCCAAATCTAATAAAAGATGTTGGATATACTCGGATTCGGGAATTAACCCTTTTTGTGCGTGCGAATTAAAATCGCAATAAGGGCATTTCTGCACACACCAAGGGATATGGATATAAAGACTTAATGGGGGTAGGGTCACGATTTTTCCTATAAAATTTTCATTTTTTCGATCGAGGTCACAAAAATAATCTCAATCTAAATTACACACAAGTTTACAATATGTTTGAGAGATGTTCATCATTAGATTTATTGCACAGTGTATCACTACTCTTTACACTCAATTTATTATTCTGTATAGTCACTCTATACAGTTCAAAAGGATAATTTATGATTTTGTCATTCAAACATAAAGGACTTGAACAATTTTTTGCAACAGGCTCAACAGCAGACATTCAAGCAAATCACGAAGCTAAATTACGTTTACAACTATCTACATTAGATAGCGCAGAAACCATTAATGCTATGGATTTTCCTGGTTGGAACCTACATAAATTAAAAGGTAATTTAGCTAACCATTGGTCTATAAAAGTCAATGCCAATTGGCGCTTAACCTTTAAATTTGAAAATGGTCACGCAGAAATTGTGGACTATCAAGATTATCATTAGGAGTACCCAATGAAAATGTACAATCCCGCTCACCCTGGTTTACTACTTAAAGAATATATGGACGGTGCAAATGCTAATGTTACCCAAGTTGCTAAACAGCTTGGCGTTACTCGCGTCACTCTTTCACGTATTATCAATGGCAAAACAGCCATCACGACTGAAATGGCATTGCGTTTAAGCAAATTACTGCCAAATACGACTGCAAAACTTTGGTTAAATATGCAAGCAAGTTATGATTTATGGCAACTTGAACAGCATTGCGATTTCGATATCCAGCCTCTTTATATTCCTGACGCAAAATTAGATAGTAGGGTATCTATGTAGTTTAAAAAATAAACCCGCTTAACTGCGGGTTTATTTCCGTCAAGAATTAATCACACGGCACAATCTTAATTGCTAATCCACCCGTTGAGGTTTCTCGGTATTTCGCGTTCATGTCTTTACCAGTTTCATACATCGTTTCGATCACTTTATCTAATGTCACGCGTGGCTGAGTGGTACGGCGTAGTGCCATTCGGCTAGCGTTAATGGCTTTCACTGCAGCAATCGCATTACGTTCGATACAAGGCACCTGCACTTGTCCGCCAACAGGGTCACAAGTTAAGCCTAAGTTATGTTCCATACCGATTTCAGCTGCGATACACACCTGATCAGGCGTACCGCCCATAATTTCAGCTAAACCTGCCGCTGCCATTGAGCAAGCCACCCCCACTTCGCCTTGGCACCCAACTTCTGCACCCGAAATTGACGCATTCATTTTGTATAGTGAACCAATTACGCTACACGCTAATAAATAGCGTTCAATAATTTCCGGTGTTAAGTCACCGATGAAATGGCGATAATAAGCTAATACTGCAGGGACAATACCACAAGCACCATTTGTTGGCGCAGTTACTACTCGTCCACCTGCTGCATTTTCTTCATTTACGGCTAAAGCAAACATATTTACCCAGTCGATAATCTGCATAGGGTCATTATTCAACTTGCCCGTTGCTTCTAAGGTACGACGTAATGATGGTGCACGACGAATTACTTTTAACGGCCCTGGCAGTAAACCTTCCGTATAAAGTCCGTGTTCAATACAAGCGTCCATCGCTTGCCAAATTTTCGCTAAATAATCACTAATATCTTGTTTTGAACGCAATGCCAATTCGTTACGTAATGCAAAAGACGAAATGGGCAGACCTTGGTCTTTGCAATGTTTGAGAATATCTTCCGCATTTTGGTAAGGGAATGGTACTTCAATTGGATTCTGTTCCACTGTGCCAAAATGTTCATCATCAACAATAAAACCACCACCAATTGAGTAGTAAGTTTTCTCAAATAACAATTCATCACCAGAAAATGCTTTGAAAGTTAAACCATTTTCATGCTTAGGCAAGAAATCATAGTGGAATGGCATATCTGCAAAGAAATCAAAATTAATCTCTTTGCTATGAACTGATTGAGCTTCGGCCAGTGTTAATTTTTTGTTACTTTTAACCTTTGCAATTACCCCATCAATACGTTCAATATTCACGTTATCTGGTAAATAGCCCATTAAGCCCATTACAATTGCAATATCCGTACTATGTCCACGTCCTGTTAAAGCTAACGAACCATATACATCTGCCAACAAGCGGTCTGTTTTTTCTAATAAATTGCGAGATAAAAGTTCATCAATAAACTCTTTACCTGCTTTCATTGGACCAACCGTATGTGAGCTTGATGGACCAAGCCCAATTTTAAACATATCAAATACGCTAATCATAACAACCACACTTATAAAAATAGAAATAAAAATAGGCATTACCCGAAACTCAGGTAATGCCGAAAATTAATATACTATATATTGTACCTGTTTTAGAACAAGCCGTACACTATCGCTGAAATAGCAATTAATCCCATCACTACCACAAAAATATTACTCAATTTACCTTTATATTTTTGTAAAGAAGGAATGGTATGGATCGCATACATTGGCATAATAAATAGAATCATTGCAATGATTGGACCACCAAGACTTTCAATAAAGCCAAGAATACTTGGGTTTAACGTTGCCACAATCCATAAAATTACAAGGAAAACACCTGCAGTGATTTTTTTGAATTTGCTAGATTCAATTGGCTCATCACGCATTTGGTTTACTAAGCCTTCTAAACCTTCACGAGCACCTAAGTAGTGACCGAAGAAAGAGCTACCGATCGCAAGGAAAGCAACGATCGGACCAAAATAAGAGATGATTGGATTATCAAATTTATTTGCAAGGTAAGACAAAATAGAAATATTTTGTGCTTTCGCTTGTAATAATTCTTCTGGCGTCAAGGTTAATACACAACTAAATACAAAGAACATTACAAAAACAACTAAGATACTTGCTGCGTTACGTAATGCAATACTTGCATTTTTTTCAGCTAACTCATTGTCTTTATAAAATTTTTGCTGTGATAACGCAAAAGATGAAATTGCTGGCGAATGGTTAAAAGAGAAAACTAGCACCGGAATTGTTAACCATAATGTGGTTAGGAAATCACCCACTGCTGGCATTTGGCTTAGTGCTGCACCCTTCCAACTTGGAATTAAGTAGATAGATAAACCAACTAAGATAGCCACTAAAGGGTATACTAAATATTCAGTGATTTTTAACATCACACTTTCATTTAATAGCATTACACCAATCATAGTTGCAATTAAAACAAATGAAAGAATGTAACGCGGTGGCGATGTCATTTGTAACTGATTTACTAAAAATGAATCCACTGTATTTGTAATCCCTACACCATAAATTAACAAGATTGGGAAAATTGCAAAGAAATACAGTAAAGTAATTAACTTACCTGCCGTCACACCAAAATGTTCACGCACAACATTAGTAATATCGCTACCTGGTTTTTGTGACGAAAGCACAAATCGAGCCAAACCTCGGTGAGCTAGATACGTCATTGGTCCAACAATAATAGTCATTACAATTAAGGGAATTAAGCCCCCCATACCGGCATTGATTGGTAAAAATAAAACGCCAGCGCCCACTGCAGTACCAAAAAGATTGAGTACCCAAGTACACGAAAAGCGCTTAGCTGATACTTGATCCATAAGATCCTCCACACTTGTTTAAAATAATAATACTGCTAGAAAGTTCAAATAATCGGCAATAAATTACCTCGATAATTCCAGCGGTGCGGATCATATTATCTTTACATAAAATTACAATAAAAAATCTCTGAAAATGTGATCTATTTAAAAATAATGAACTCTTACATTTTTAGAATTTACATTTATTTAACATCACGCTAAAAAGCAAACGGTTGCTGTTTCACTATTCAGTGTGATGTAACCAAACTAATTCATTAATTGTGGCATTAAATTATCGACGAAAATAGTTTTTAAACAGCATAAAAAACGGCTCATGTGAGCCGTTTTGTTTAATATATTTTACGCTTTACGCCACGTCGTGCCGTTTGCGCCGTCTTCTAACACAATGCCCATTTCAGTAAGCTTGTTACGGGCTTCATCAGCTGCAGCCCAGTTTTTGCTTGCGCGAGCTTCGTTGCGCTGTTTGATTAAGGCTTCGATCTCAGCCACTTCATCATTGTCTGCATCACCTTGTAAAAACGCTTCTGGATCTTGCTCTAATAAACCTAACACACCTGCTAACTGTTTTAAGCGTGAAGCTAAACGGTTTGCTTCTTCTGCGTTTTCTGCTTTGAGCTTATTTACTTCACGTGCTAATTCAAATAATACCGCTAATGCCCCAGGGGTATTGAAGTCATCATCCATTGACTCTTTAAATGCTTGGGTATATTTGTCTTCTGCTTCTAAAGCCACTGACACATCACAACCACGTAATGCGGTGTATAAGCGCTCTAATGCTGAACGTGCCAAATCTAAATTTTCGACACTATAGTCTAATAAGCTACGGTAGTGTGCGGTTAAGAAGAAGTAACGTAGGCTTTCTGCATCATATAAACCTAACATATGGCGGATACTAAAGAAGTTGCCTAATGATTTAGACATTTTCTCTTTATCAATGGTAAGCATACCGGTATGTAGCCAGTAGTTTACATAGTCATCACCGTGCGCACAGCAAGATTGTGCAATTTCGTTTTCGTGGTGTGGGAACATTAAGTCTGAACCGCCACCGTGAATATCGAAGTGATTACCTAACTCTTTGCTGTTCATTGCTGAACATTCAATATGCCAGCCTGGACGACCATTACCCCACGGCGACTCCCAGCTTGGTTCGTTCTCTTTTGACATTTTCCACAATACGAAATCCATTGGATTGCGTTTTACACTCTTAATTTCAACACGAGCACCTGCTTGAAGCTGTTCTAAATTTTGACGAGATAATGCACCATATTTTTGGAATGACTCCACATTGAACATTACATCGCCATCTTCTGCCACATAAGCATGACCTTTTTGGATAAGTTTCTCAACGATCGCAATAATTTCAGGAATATGTTTCGTTGCACGTGGCTCTACATCTGGGCGTAGAATATTTAACGCATCAAAATCTTTGTGCATTTCTGCAATCATACGCTCAACTAGCTGATCACTTGTTTCATTATTTTCGATTGCACGTTTAATAATTTTATCATCCACATCAGTGATATTACGCACATAACGTAGGTTATAACCTAAAAAACGTAAGTAACGTGCAATCACATCAAATGATACAAAAGTACGACCATGCCCAAAGTGACAGAGATCGTAAACCGTTACGCCACAGACGTACATTCCCACTTGGTCAGGGTTGATCGGTTTAAATTCTTCTTTCTCACGTTTTAGGGTGTTATAAATTTTGAGCATAGTGTCCTCTATATCTTACAAACTGATTGTAGGGGCGTATTGCATACGCCCGCGGACACGAGCATCGTGTCCCTACCATTTAATTACAATGCTGATGAGTTTACCAAATAAGCGCTAGGATTTTGAGATTTTTTTGCAATTTTCGTCAAACTTTTTAATAATAACGTCTTTGATTTATCCCTCTAACTAAAAGGAACAATAAATGATTACATTACACACCAATTTTGGTGATATCAAAATCGAATTAGATTTCGATAAAGCGCCTGTAACGGCAAAAAACTTTGAAGATTACTGCAAAGAAGGATTCTATAACGGTACAATTTTCCACCGTGTTATCGACAGCTTTATGATCCAAGGTGGCGGTATGACTGTAGGTATGACAGAAAAAGACACTAAAGCACCAATCAAAAATGAAGCAAGCAATGGTTTAAGCAATGTGCGTGGTACTTTAGCAATGGCACGTACTTCTGATCCACATTCAGCAAGTTCACAATTCTTTATCAACGTTGCAGACAACACATTCTTAGACTACCGTTCAAAAGAGATGTTTGGCAAAACTGTGGTTCAAGAGTGGGGCTACGCAGTATTCGGTAAAGTAGTTGAAGGTATGGACGTGGTTGATAAAATCAAAGGCGTTAAAACTGGCAACAAAGGCTTCCACCAAGATGTGCCAAAAGAAGATGTTATTATTGAAAATGTAACTATTGCATAACACAAACAAAAGGCTGGAGACATATCAGCCTTTTCTAGTTCAAATTAACCACACAAAAATAAAAATTTGTGACCTAAATCACATAAACAACCTCTAAAAGTTGAAAAAACTAGAGACTCCCTACTTAATTTCCTACAATATATCCCCTTTTATTCCAAACAGGAACAGACTTATGATGAACAGAAGACGCTTTATCCAAATTGGTGCAACTAGCATTTTAGCATTGAGTACAAACCGTTTTGCGTTTGCAGCAGGTGACAGCAAAGCAAAATTGCGTATTGTTGGAACAACTGATATTCATAGTTTTTTAACAGACTTTGACTACTATAAAGATGCACCAACAGAAAAATTTGGCTTTACACGTGCAGCAACTTTAATTGAACAAGCTCGTAAGGAAGTAAAAAACAGCGTATTAGTAGATAATGGAGACTTAATCCAAGGTAACCCAATTGCTGATTATCAAGCTGCTGTAGGCTATAAAGAAGGCAAAGCTAACCCTGCGGTAGCTGCATTAAATGCGATGAAATATGAAGTCGGTACACTAGGTAACCATGAATTTAACTACGGTTTAAAATACCTAGACGACGCAATTAAAGAAGCTAAATTCCCGATTGTAAATGCAAATATTGTAAAAGCTGGCACGGATGAACCCGCTTTCAAACCTTATTCAATTCAAGAAAAACAAATCATTGATGAAGATGGCGTAAAACATACCGTTAAAATCGGTTATATCGGCTTTGTACCACCACAAGTAATGGTGTGGGATAAAGCAAATTTAGAAGGTAAAGTTGAAGCACGCGATATCGTAAAAACAGCTGAAAAATATGTGCCAATCGTGAAAAAAGCGGGTGCAGATGTTATTGTCGCTCTTGCTCACACTGGCCCATCAGATGAACCTTACAAAGAGGGTGCTGAAAACTGTGCATTCTATCTTGCTGATGTAAAAGACATTGATGCGGTGATCTTCGGTCACTCACACCGCTTATTCCCAAATAAAGAATTTGCGAAATCACCAAATGCCGATATTGCTAAAGGTACAATGAAAGGCGTACCTGAAAGTATGGCTGGCTACTGGGCGAATAATATCAGCGTAGTAGATTTAACTTTAGCTAAACGTGGTAAAAAATGGCATGTCGTAGATGGTAGTGCAGTTCTTCGCCCTATCTATGATAACGAGAAAAAAGCGGCAACGGTCGAAAATCACCCTGAAATTACAGCACTACTCCAACCTGCTCATGAGGCGACTCGTAAATTCGTTGCTCAACCAATCGGTAGTGCGACAGCAAATATGTACAGCTACTTAGCATTAGTACAAGACGATCCAACAATTCAAATCGTAAACCAAGCACAAAAAGCTTATGTAGAAAATGCTGTGAAAGCATTACCGGCATTAGCAGGTATTCCGATTTTAAGTGCAGGCGCACCATTTAAAGCTGGTGGTCGTAAGAACGATCCAACAGGCTACACAGAGGTAGATAAAGGCCAATTGACTTTCCGTAATGCGGCAGACTTATACCTCTATCCAAATACACTTGTAGTGGTAAAAGCAACAGGTGCGGAATTAAAAGAGTGGTTAGAATGCAGTGCAGGTATGTTCAAACAAATCGATCCAACCAGTGAACAACCACAAGGTTTATTAGATTGGGAAGGTTTCCGTACTTATAACTTTGACGTAATTGACGGTGTACAATATCAATATGATATTACTAAACCAGCGCGTTACGATGGCGATTGTAACTTAATCAATCCAGATTCTCATCGTGTAGTGAACTTGACCTACGAAGGTAAACCAGTTGATCCCAAAGCGGAGTTTTTAATCGCAACGAATAACTACCGTGCTTATGGTAATAAATTCCCTGGTACTGGCGATTCTCATATTGTATTTGCATCTCCTGATGAAAACCGTCAAATTCTAGCGAACTACATCACTGCAGAATCTAAAGCTCACGGACATGTTAGCCCTGCTGCGGACAAAAACTGGCGTATTGCACCAATCAATACTAAAGCAAAACTAGACGTTCGCTTTGAAACGTCACCAACGGATAAAGCAAAAGCATTTATTGCAGAAAATGGCCAATATCCAATGACTCAAGTGGGTACGGATGAAACTGGGTTTGCAATTTATCAAATTGATTTGAGCAAATAGTTTCTGATATAAATAAAAACACGCTCAAGCCATTTAACTTTGAGCGCGTTTTTTATAACTATTATTTAATAATTTCTACACCCGCCATATATGGACGTAATACTTCAGGTACAGTGATTGAACCGTCTGCGTTTTGGTAGTTTTCTAATACCGCAACTAAAGTACGACCAACAGCTAAACCTGAACCGTTTAAGGTGTGTACTAAACGAGTTTTCTTATCACCTTTCGCACGGCAACGCGCTGACATACGGCGTGCTTGGAAATCCCATACATTTGAACAAGATGAAATTTCACGATAGGTATTTTGCGCTGGTAGCCACACTTCTAAATCGTAAGTTTTGCAAGCACCAAAGCCCATATCACCGGAGCAAAGTAACATTTTACGGTATGGAAGATTTAAAAGCTGTAATACTTTCTCTGCATGACCTGTTAATTCTTCTAATGCATCCATTGATTTTTCAGGTGCAACGATTTGTACCATCTCCACTTTATCAAACTGGTGCATACGGATTAAACCACGAGTATCACGACCGTAAGACCCCGCTTCTGCACGGAAACATGGTGTATGCGCAGTAAATTTTAATGGCAAAACATCTTCATCCAAGATCTCATCACGCACTAAGTTAGTTACTGGCACTTCTGCGGTAGGAATTAATGCATAAGGTTTTTGTACAACATTAGGATCTTGACCTTCTAACTCTTTAGTATGGAATAAATCTTCACCAAATTTTGGTAATTGACCTGTGCCGTATAACGTATCATGGTTAACTAAATATGGTACGTAGGTTTCAGTATAACCGTGTTGTTCAGTGTGTAGATCTAACATAAATTGTGATAATGCACGGTGTAAGCGTGCGATTTTATCTTTCATCACCACAAAACGGCTACCCGTTAATTTAACACCCGCAGGGAAATCTAAACCTGCTAAGTTTTCACCTAAGGTCACGTGATCCTTTACTTCAAAGTCAAACTCACGAGGTGTTCCCCAACGAGAAATTTCTTTGTTTTCGCTATCGTCTTTACCTACTGGTACTTCATCAGCTGGTAAGTTAGGAATAGTTAATAATAGATCACGAATTTCAGCTTGAACTTTATCTAATTCCACTTTTGCGGTTTCTAATTCGTTACCCATTGAATCTACTTCAGCAAGTAATGCTGAAATATCTTCGCCACGCGCTTTTGCTGCACCGATATTTTTCGAGCGCGCATTACGCTCTGCTTGTAAGTTTTCGGTTTTAACTTGTAATGCTTTACGTTGTTCTTCTAATGAAGTTACTTTTACAACATCTAAGTCAAATTTACGTTTTGTTTTTAAGATGTTCGCAACTTCTTCTAAATTTGTACGAAGTAGGTTTTGGTCGATCATTATAATTATCCTTTTGATGGTTAATTTATTACGGACACGGGCACCGTGCCCCTACAATACTATCTTTGTGAATGCTTCATAATACGTTGTTTTGCAACTTGCCATTCACGGTCTTTAATATCTTCACGCTTATCGTGTAATTTCTTACCTTTCGCTAAACCGATTTTCACCTTCGCCCACGCATTTTTCCAATACAGCGAAAGAGCTACCACAGTAAAACCATCACGGTTTACTTTACCAAATAGTGAATCAAGCTCACGACGGTTTAATAACAGTTTACGGGTACGGGTTGGATCTGCCACAATATGGGTTGATGCCACAGTTAATGGTGTAATCGTTGCACCAAAAAGATAAGCTTGCCCATCTTTAAAAATCACATAGCTATCGCCAATATTAGCTTTGCCCGCACGCATAGCCTTCACTTCCCATCCTTGAAGTTCTAGCCCTGCTTCAATTTCATCTTCAATAAAATATTCGTGACGCGCACGCTTATTTAACGCAATCGTATTCGACGCCACTTTAGGTTTCTTTGCCATAGTTCTCTATTATTCTAAATTTGTTAGAAAAAATTAGGGTGATTGTACATTAATTTACAGAAAGTTTGAATTTAAAAGCGGTGAGATTTTGAAAAGAAAATGCAAAAAGGCAAAACTTTAATAAGGTAAATTTATAGAGAAATCTGAATGCTACCATTTAGTAAAAACAAAACCCTGATCGCTTGATCAGGGTTTTAAAGAATTTTATAATATTTCTGTTTTCACAATAGTGTGGAAACGAGCTGGGTGCGACCTTTAATCCACCCAACTTGAAGAAGGATAACAAAATGTTTAAGTACATTATCCTAGTTATCTTCTTATTAGTACTCAGCTCCCCAGCTTACTAATTTGAGATAACTTACTGGGCGGAGCAATCCGCTCAGTTCTTCAAATTATAGAATATTTCCTTAGGTTGTCAATTTTTAATCTAGCTTATCTGCCAAAATAAATTGTAGAACGGCGTCCATTCTTAAATGTGGGATAGGCTGATCAAAGTCGATTTTTTTCGGCTCAAATTGGTCGAACTCAAAACGGTTCGTTTGCCAATAATTTGCGTCAGGCAAGCGGTTTGGCATACTACCAGGGTAGAGAGTCACTAGCTTATTATCGCCTGATCGAATACCACGAATGGCTTTAAAACTTTGTCCATTTTGATTTGCGATCACAGGTTCTGTTGCTCGAATAGCTGAAATCGCTTGATAACTCGTTTCAATTCCTTCAAATTCTGCATGTCGTCCGCCCTCTTGCACTAGCTGGCGCATAAGACTCTCTAAATTGGGGAGTTGATCACTGGTAATATGGTCGGCTTTGGTTGCCACAAACAGTAACTTATCAATATTTGACGAAAATAGGCGACTAAACAGAGAACGATTGCCATAGTGGAAATGCTTAAACAGTTGCTGTAAACCAATTTTCATCTCAATAAATGCTTGTTGACTATGATTTAATGGCGTTAAGCAATCCGCTAAAATCACTTGGCGATCGAATTGTGAAAAATAGTCTTCATAGAACGGCTTCACAATCTTTTGCTGATAGTGTTTATAACGTTTTTTCAGCGTATGAAAAATACTGTTACTTGGGCTTTGCTCTAAATTCTGCCACTCGCTTTCCGTTAAATCTAATAATGGGAAGAACTGATAAACTGGCGCTCCTCGTTCGGTATTTGGTAATACAAAACGCCCAGGTTGAATATATTGCATTCCCACTTCTTTACATTTTAAGAGATAATCGGTGTATTTTTCACTTAAATCTGCAAGCTGATTTTCATTGGCTTTTGCACTTAAATCGAGCTGTTTGACTTCCATCAACCATTCTGTCGCTAACTCTGCTCGTTCGCCTTTATGTACCAGCTGTTGCGCCTCACACCACTCTTTAAACGATTGAGATAATAATGGTAAATCAAGTAGCCATTCCCCTGGGTAATCGAAAATATCTAGGTATAAGGTGCCTGTTTCTTTGAGATGACGTAATAAGCTATCTTGACGTTGGTATTTGATAGCAAGACGAATTTCGCTAATTCCTGTCGTTGATGGGCACCAATAGGCAGGTTCCGCCTCAAAACAAGCTCTATTTTTATCATATTCAAAACGTGGCACCGTTAAATCGTGTTGTTCTACACGTTTAACGGAGATAATTTTGCCATTACGTACGGGAGCAAATAGATTAAGGTGCGCATTGTTCCCTGAATTAATATGCAACAGTTGATCAACAAAGCTCGTGATAAAAGCGGTTTTACCACTACGACTAAGCCCTGTTACCGCAAGGCGCAGGTGATTATCTAGCCCACGTTGCACAAATTTATAAAGTTGGTTCTGAATCTGATTAAACATCTTGTACACTTCATCAAAAAAATAAGCGAAAATATAGCAGAATATAAGACTGAATCCTAATAGTTTAAAGGAACACTATGGAAAACGAAATTGAATTAAAGATTATGTTATTGCCAGAAAACATCGCTGTAGTGAGCGATTGGCTTAATCAACAAAATATCTTCACGCAGGATAAAGATATACTAGCGAACACTTACTACGATAGCCCTGAGCTGTTTTTTGCGAAACATAAGATGGGATTAAGAGTACGTAGTAAAAATAATCAGCACGAAATGACTCTAAAAATGAAAGGGGAAATTGTCGGTGGGCTACATATCCGTCCTGAATATAATTTAGATTTGCCAAATAATCAGCCTGATTTCAAGCGGTTAGTTTCGCACTTTAATTTGCAAATTGAGAATAGCGATACGCTTGCTGATAACTTAATTCCAACCTTTAGCACCGATTTTACCCGCCATAAATGGTTGATTAAATATCAAAATTCTCAAATTGAAATCGCACTAGATCAAGGTTTAGTTAAAAATGATGCGGGTGAAGAGGCTATTTGCGAGGTGGAATTTGAATTAAAACAAGGCGAACTCAGCGATTTAATTCAATTACTCGAAAAAATGCCTAAAACGAACGGAATGTGGTTAAGTAGTCTAAGTAAGGCACAACGTGGTTATTTGGTTGGAAAACCGCAAGTCATTGCAAAAGAAATCGAAAAACTGACCGCTTGCAATGTTGAAACATTATCTGAAGTCGATAAATATCAATTAGCGCAACAAGTAGCTGATTTTATTCGTTTAGAGGGAAATCCTAAATTAGTGGATTTATATCAGCAGTTGGATCCTCAATTTAACTCTCTGCAAGCAATGGATTATTTGGTAAGCAGTGATTACTTGATAAATAATATTCAACATATCAAAGCATTCTACCTAAAATAAAACGTAAAACCAAAACAGCCCCAAAGGGGCTGAATTATGCGTAACTTAAGTAAGCCCTAGGCCACATGATTAATTAATATTAAACGCTTCTGTATATGGAATATTTCCACGTTTTAGCATTCTTGATACACCACTGTTGTAGTTATTACCAAAACGTAATTCGAAGTTAATTCCAAAGCGATTATCATAATAAACATCACGATCAGAACTATACTTTCTACCTGATGGTAATTTCGCTAACTGACGAGCTGTGTATAACGTTGCAGACCAACAACAAGTGTTATAGGTAACTCCTAATTGGCTTTCTACTGTTTTTTTCAAGGCTAAATCGTGATAATGGCTCACCATCACCGAGACTTTATCCGTTAACTCCCAACCCACAACACCACCAACTTGCTTAATATCCTGACCATAAAGGTTAGTACTTAAATTTTGGTTTATATAGTTTTTACTTGCATAGCGGTAATTTAACTGAATCACATGATTTTCTTTTGGTTTA
Source organism: Pasteurellaceae bacterium 15-036681 (assembly GCA_002002485.1). Taxonomy (GTDB): domain Bacteria; phylum Pseudomonadota; class Gammaproteobacteria; order Enterobacterales; family Pasteurellaceae. The sequence goes on along the minus strand of MQVI01000025.1, from coordinate 21,637 downwards.
TATTGTAGTGACATATTTGCCAAAGAAGTTTCATTTAAACGCGTATCATATTGATAGCTACCATGCCAATTCCATTTTGGATGGAACTTCCAGTTTGATTCCAATGACCAAGATGATGAACGTTTCGTCGTACTATTAATCGAATTATCATCAATTTTTGATGGGCTAAAATAGTGAATTTGACCAGCACTCAAGTTAAATACTTCTGCACCTGTTTTATCATTAAAGAAACGTGTTGTTCCACCTAATGTTACTTGGTTTGCTGAGGCTATACGGTCTAAACCACTATAACGACGATCATTAAATAGCGAATAATAATCCTGTTGTAATAATGCAGAATCATAGCCTAATCCTAAACCTGTACCGCGTTTTGAGCCAATATCTGCCTGATTTTTATATGGGCGATAGAGATACTGTGCTCTAGGCTCTAAGATTTGAGTAAAACCATTAAATAACTGCTTATCTGCCTCAAGAGTCGTTTTGAAGTCTAATTTGATTTGAGGAAGTACACGCGTCACGCTACTTTTCACATCTTCCGCATTATTCGCTTTGCCTTTCTGTTGATTATAGTGCGTTGCATAAAGTTTAGTTTCTAAATTCATGCTACCCAAACGATTGGCAATTGGGAAATTCAATGCTGGCTCAGCATGGAAACGCCATGCCGTTGGCATATCCTTACTATCATTTGCAAAGTAAGCTGATTGTGCGAAGAATGAGAAATCACCATAAGGGACTAAATCGTTCTTATAGTAGTTAAAATCAATTTTCGGGAATACACGATATGGCTTTGTTCCAGAATCATCAAAGGTTTGGAATTTTTTACCCGAAATAGAAATATTATAGTTTGGTTGGTAATAACCTAACTTAAAGTTTTGAGTCGCATAGCCATCCGTACTATTACCATATTCAGAATCAAAGTCTGAGAAATAACGGTGATCACTCACTTTGGTATAATCAACAGATAAACGCCAATTATTTAAAAAACTTGCGTTATGCTGCCAGAATAATAGGTGACGAGATTGACCTTGGTATTCTCCACTTAAACGCTCTCTACCAAGATACTCCCCTGCAACCTTGCCCTCACCTAATCCAGTCAAATAACGGAATTCAGGACTAACTTGCCAGCCACGGCTCGTGTAATAAGTTGGTGTTACTGTTGCATCTAAATTAGGTGCAATATTCCAATAGAATGGTTGAGAATAGAAATAACCATCACGACCTGAATGGCCTGCACTCGGAATCAATAAACCAGAACGACGACGATCGCCAATTGGGAATTGTAGATATGGAGAATAGAATACTGGCACGCCTAATACTTTAAAACGAGCATGCCACATTTCAGCATATTCATCTTTCACATGCTGAATCATTTCATTTGCTTCAATTGACCATGAGTTATCATCAGGCAAACAAGAAGTGAAACTTGCGTTTTTCATCATGCGAGTATCAGTACCATTTACAACTTCTTCTGCACTACCACGGCCTTGGCGTCCAACTAATTGATAATTCGCATTTGCAAGCTGTGCATCATTACTCGTTAAATCAACAGTTGCATTCTGCCCTGTTGCTTGAATCAAATTATCTTGGTAGCTAAAGTTACCGCGTAGGTAAGCATTACGCGCTTCTTGATTATTACCACTCTGTTCTACTCGAACTTCATCAGCAATAATTGAACGATTACCTTGTTTGATACTGACATCACCTGTATAAGTTGCGTCAGTAGGCTGATTAATCACAGCGCGATCTGATTCAATATAAACTGGTAATTGTGTTTGATCCCCTTGTACAACTTCGCCATGGAATTGTGGCACACTCACTAAACATTGCGCACGTAAATCCGCCATCGCATCCGAGCTATAGCAAGCGGTCATAATTGCTAAAGAAATTGCACTATAATGGTATTTTTTCATAAAACAGTCCCATTTTGGTAAGTGAATAACGGACACATCATGATCCGTCGTCCACTAATTATATGATTCTTGAAAATTGCTGTCTTTTCGCTTGCTGTCTTGAATAAATATCAAAACACATACAAATATTACGAATTAATAAGCGTCCACGTGGTGAAACCACTAAACCGCTCTCATTAACCTCAACCAATCCATCTTGGATTAATGGTGCTAATAGTTGTAGATCTTCGGCAAAATAACTTGCAAACTCAATTTGGTACTCTTTTTCTACCGTTGCATAATCAAGTTTAAAATTACAAATTAATGCTTTGATCACATCACGACGTAAACAGTCATCTTTCGTCATGCTCAAGCCTTTGTGTAATGCGATACCACGCATCTCTACTTCAGCATAATACTGTTTTAGTTCCTTATGATTTTGAGCATAGCTATCGCCTAATAGGCTAATTGCAGAAACCCCCATACCGAGTAAATCAGCATCTTCTTGAGTGGTATAGCCTTGGAAATTGCGGTGTAATTCGCCTTTGGCTTGAGCAATTGCTAATTCATCATCTGGTTTGGCAAAGTGATCCATACCAATAAATTTATAACCCGCATTACCTAAGGTTTCGATCGTTTTTTGTAAGATCTCTAATTTTGTTTCAGGTGCTGGCAACATTTCATCTTTGATCTTAATTTGTGCTGCAAAACGACTTGGTAAATGCGCATAGTTAAATACGCTCATACGGTCTGGATTCAGTTCAATCACTTTCTCTAAAGTGAACATAAAACTTTCCACTGTTTGCTTTGGTAAACCGTAAATTAAATCAATGTTGGTTGAGGCAAATCCAAGTTCACGCGCACGTTTCATTAACGCAAAGATAAACTCTTCATCTTGCTCGCGGTTCACTAGCTTCTGCACTTCTTTATTAAAGTCTTGGATACCCATGCTGATGCGGTTAAAACCAATACTTCTGAGGTGATCGAGCATATCTAATTCAATTTCACGCGGATCCATTTCAATACTGATTTCAGCATCATCTTGTACATTAAAATGCTTGCGTAGCATCGCCATTAAACGTAAAGATTGATCTTCATCTAAATACGTTGGTGTACCGCCGCCCCAGTGAATTTGAGTCACCTTACGATCTTTGAATAATTCAGAACGATATTTGATCTCTTTTTCTAAATAATCTAAATAAATATCCACCTTGTGCTGATGACGCGTAATAATTTTATTACAAGCGCAGAAATAACAAAGCTTGTGACAAAATGGGATATGCACATACAGTGACAATGGCTTATTCGGATAGCGCGTCGCTGCCGCTTTAAAATCATCATCATTATAAGATTCGTTAAATTCTAACGCTGTTGGGTAAGAAGTATAACGAGGCCCAGATTGGTTATATTTTTGGATAAGATTAAGATCCCAAATAATTTCTGACATTGATAACCTACTTCAACTTTTGTTCAAATTTATAATATGTATGTTTTGATATTTGATAGGATCGGCATCCCTGCTATCCGACAATACATATTACAATCGAGGTAATTATAATTTTAATGTTTTCGTAAATTGAGCCACTTCGTCAATCAGTTGCTGTAGCTCTTGTTTGATTTGTTCTTCTAGCTCAATTTCTTTCGATTCACGTTCCAAATCTAATTTCATTCGCTCATTGCGTTTGAGAGTTTTACGCTCATCTAAAATCGGCATATTTTCCACAACTTGGTACAATTCCCACATAGCTGGATAAATTGATAACTTTTTACCCAAGACATCAAGTAATGGTTTTAAGCGTAATACACCTTCAGAAAAATCACATTGCCCTGCCAGCATTGCGCGTGCGATCACATCAATGCTATCGGTAATATTGCGAAAACGTTCATTTTTCGCTTGCTCAAGCTGTTGCTTTTGCTTGCGTAATTTAAACCATAAGGAAAGTGCATATCCTGCCATTGAAAGCACGATAAGCACTCCTAAAATAATCAAGAAAAAACGAATCATCATACAATGTTAGCGGAATTTGTTGATATCCATTGTTTCGAATTGACGTAATAATGCTTCTGGATCATCTTCGTCTTCTTCAATACCTAACTCTTCCATTAATTCATGTACGCGATCTAAACATTCATCCACAAATTTTTGATCTTTTGGAGAAAGTGTTTTACCCGCTTCAATCGCATCGAGTAACTCATTCAGAATTTCGTTATTTTCTAATTGCTCTAATTCCATTTCTGGCGATAAGCGTGGTTTCGCAATTTCTTGCGCAGGAATCACTGGCTTAATCGGTTGATCTGGACGATTCACAAATTCCACCACCAATGGCACTTTTTTACGGCTACCGATACGCGGATCTTTCACTTCTTTCGCAACTGCTTTTTTCTGTTCTGCGCCTTCATTCGCACGATGACCTGATGGCAAGCCTTTATGCTTACGCTTTTTCTTCTCTTCGCGCGCTTGTAAATCTAATTCATAGCGAGTCGGTTTACGGTTTTTTGATGGTCTCGCTTTTGGTTGTTCTAAGGGTTTATCTGCCTTTCTAGCTGGCATAATGTCGGTAATACGACGGCTTTTCTTTTGACGACTCATATATCTTCTTTTTATTAAACTAAAATAAGGGGAGATTGTATCACTAACAGGGAAGAATGAGAAATTAATTGATGGAATAGGAAAAAATCAGCTTTGCAAAACTTTGATAAAAAATAACCGCTTGTAAGTAAAAGAGTCATCAGAAAATCTTTAATTCTTCAAGCGGTTAGATTTTAAAGAAATTTTGCAAATTACATAATGAGAAAGTTAGGCCTTTTGAATCACAATTTCCCATTCTGCATCGCCAAGTTGAGCGAAATGCGTGACTGGATAATTATTTTCAGCCGCCCAACGAGGCAGATTTTCTGTGGCTTCCGCACAGCTAAATTGAATATGCAGTTCATCACCCACATTTAATTCAACGATTTTCTTTTTCGCTTCCATTAATGGAAATGGGCAAAGATGTCCAACCGTGTCTAATGTATAACGCATACGAGTCTCCTTTTGTTAAGCTTGTTTAGTTGGTCGAACATAAACGAAATAGCACATAATCCATGTTCCAACCATAATGAAAAAGAGCGATAACCAACCTTTACTACTCATGACTGCAGTTGCCGTTAAACCATTACCGATAGTGCAACCGCCAGCAAGAGAGGCTCCCACACCCATCATAAATCCACCTAGAGCGCTGTTACGGAAGGTTTTCAAATCAGGCATACGCCATTTAAACTCTTTACTGCCTTTTGCCGCAAGATAAGAACCGAGCATAATACCTAACACTAGAAACACGCCCCAATTGATTCTCTTCTCCTCGCCTGTGGTAATAAATAGAATAATATTAGCTGATGGCCCTGTTATTCCCAGTCCTGCTGTTTTCCCATCTAAGCCATTTGCAACCCAAGCTGCAAATGCCAAAATACCAATTAATACAGCCGCTGCAAATGGATGCCAGCGTTTTTCAAACAAGAAATGACGAATACCTGTATAGCGAGGAGGGAGTCCTGCTACTTTTAAGGTTGGTTTTGAGAGATATTTATAAGAGCAAAATATTGTAACGATAATAAGCAATACAACAAGCCACCACACTGAAATCCCTAATGTTTCAGCCAAATTTTCGTTAACTTTACCATACTGTTCAAAGGATTTTTGTAGACCATTTAGCGAGCCAAATCGCATTGCTGCAGCACTGATCATATACATAATTAGAGCTACCCAACTACTGATCAAGCCTTCACCAGCATGATACCAAGTCCCTGTAGCACAGCCACTAGCAAGGATAATGCTAGCACCGAAAATCAAAGACCCAATAATAGTCGAAACCACAGAAAAATCTTTATAAGGAGAGCCAATATACCCTAACTCCATTAAAGAGATAACACCAATGCTTTGCACGCTGATAGCAATCAGTAAAGCATAGAACATTCGGTTATTTTTGGAGAGATACATATCACGAAATCCACCTGTTAGGCAGAAGCGAGAGCGCTGAAAGACAAAACCAAGTAATCCGCCGATTAGCAAGGCTGATAGGAAAGACCACGACATAACTAAACCTTAGTATAATGTAATGCAAAGAAGATGGCGGATATTTTCCAAGATATGGGGTGTTTGTCAAATATGTAAATTTTGTTTTGTGAGGTAGTTCACAAAGTTTTTGATTTTGTGCTTATTATTTTAGTATTTTCCAAAATTATGTGGCATTTACACATTCACCACTCTCTCCCTTTGGGAGAGAGACCGCGGAAATTGCGTTCAGCAATTTTTGCAGAGAGAGTAAATAAAGTTTGTACAACTGCTACGTAATACCGCCAAAAGGCATGTTACTAAACACGCCCTCTAAAAATTTAATTACTGCGCCAAATTAACGTTGCCATTCGACCAGTTCGATTATCTCGACGATAAGAGAAGAAGTTTTCTTCATCCGTATAAGTACAATAATCGCCACCAGAAATATCAGTAATGCCTAACTTATTTAAGCGTTGATGCGCAATTTGGTAAAGATTACCTAAAAACTTACCGCTTGTACTTTGATCAATGACAAAGGCTTCTTTAGCTTGCGGATCAAAAGCACAGAATTGATCAATCACATCTTGCCCAACTTGGAATGCTGTTGGTCCAATGGCTGGCCCAAGCCATACTTTAATCTCTTTAGGATCACATTCAAATTCCGCAACCGTTGCTTCTAAAACGCCATCACATAACCCACGCCAACCAGCATGTGCAGCCGCAACCTCTTTACCATCCTTGCTACAGAAAATTGCAGGTAAGCAGTCCGCCGTCATCACTAAACAAACCTGGTTAGCTTGATTTGTATAAACGGCATCTGCTTATAAACTATCTCCGTCATAAGGTAGACGAATAACCCTCGTACTATGTGTTTGAGTTAAATAAACAGGGAAATGAGGTAAATTTGCCTGCTGATTTAAAATCTCACGATTTGCTTGGACATCTTGTGGATCATCTTGAACGTGATCACCAAGATTTAAGCTATCAAAAGGCGCTTTACTCACTCCGCCAACACGAGTTGTGGTAAAAGCATGAATATGCGCGGATACAGACCAAGTTGGGTAAATCAATTTCATCTTATTTTCTTACCGCAATTGCTTCGATTTCAATACCCACATCTTTTGGTAAACGAGCAACCTCAACGCATGAACGTGCTGGGAAATTTGGATGATTATTCTCTTTAAAGAATTTTTCATATTCTGCATTCACGGTTGCAAATTGGTTTAAATCTTTGACAAACACTGTCGTTTTTACGATATCCGCCACCGTTAAACCAGCTTGCTCAATAATCGCTTTCACATTTTCTAATGATTGGCGTGCTTGCTCAGTAATATCAGCAGACACTTCACCTGTTACAGGATTTACAGGAATTTGACCTGAAGTCAGTACCATATTACCGAGATCAACCGCTTGTACATAAGGACCGATTGCCGCAGGCGCTTTTTCTGTATGAATAACTTTTGTCATAAAATTTTCCTTTTAAATAAAAAAATTGAGATTGCTAGAGTATAATCAACCCATACACATTCTCTCCTAATAGGAGAGGGTGATTTTATAGAGTATTATACGATCAAACATAAGGAAAACAATGAGTATTAATGTTTCTGAAATTGTGTTGCATCAGCTTCACCAAACTGAGGGCGAAATGCCAGAACTCAGCACAGTATTACGTGATAACTTATTAAATATCACCCCTGAAGTAGACCAAATGATGCTACAGCTTCACCAAGCTTATCAAGGAAAAGCAAAAGCATATGGCGTATTTCAATCTGAATCAGTATTTGCGCAGCAATTAAATCGTTTGCTCGAACAAGAAACGGATTTCCTTCCATTTAGCCATAGCTGTGCAAAAATGTTGGCCACCGAATTGGTGAAATACCCTTTTGTGTCGGGTGGGACTTTTATCCTATGCCGTTATACATTCTTAGCAACAGAATATCTGTTCCTAGCTCTAATTGATAGCCGTGCTTCAATGTTAGTTGATGATCAACTTGAGGTAAAACGCACGGAATATCTTGAGATCACACAGTATGATATTGCTTGCCGAATCAACTTAACAGAATTGAAATTAGATGCTCAATCTAACCGCTATTTAACCTTTGTAAAAGGTCGTGTTGGCAGAAAAGTGGCTGATTTCTTTATGGATTTCTTGGGCGCAGAAGAGGGCTTAAATCCACAGCTTCAAAATCAAACACTATTACAAGCTGTCAATGACTACTGCGAGCAAGGTGAATTAAGCACAGAACAAACTCAAGCAGTAAAAAAACAAGTTTTCGATTACTGTAAAGGACAGATTAATAGTGGTGAAGAAATTGCGTTAACAGAGCTCTCAGCAGAGCTTCCAACTTTAAATGAAACACCTTTTGCAGATTTTGCGAATGAACAAGAGTATGGACTAGAAGAATCTATTCCACCAGTCCGTAATGCGCTGAAAACATTAACCAAATATTCTGGTTCTGGAAAAGGAGTCACAATCAGCTTTGATGCAGAATTATTAGGACAAAGATTAATTTGGGATGAACTAAATGACAGTTTAACTATCAAAGGATTACCTGCTAATCTTCGTGATCAGTTACAGCGTAATAAATAATGGAATTTTTAGGGTGATTTAGGTATGATTGCTCTATTGGCTAAAACTTAAGGTTATTGTTTTATGAAATTTAAATCTCTCGTCGCAATCTTATTACTTGCTCTTGGTGTAAGTGCTTGTTCTACTGTGAAAAAAGTAGTTTACCGTATTGATGTGCCACAAGGTAACTACCTTGAACAAGATAAAATAGATCAATTAAAAGTTGGTATGACACCAGAACAGGTCCAATACCTACTTGGTACTCCAATGCTAAAAAACATGTTTGAAACTCACCGTTGGGATTACGTATTTATTCTACGTAAAGGTCATGAAGAGCCTGTTCAACGTACTTTATTTGTTCATTTTGATAATCAAGCTCGTGTAAGTAAAATCGACTTAGATAAACCTTTAGATGAAACAACTAAGTAGCTAAAAATGGTGCGTTTACACGCACCCTACTCTGATACTTCGTCAATAAATTCATAAATTCAAATGGGGCTTTCGCCCCATTTTTGTCTTCTAAATTCTTGCATCATGCGCTTTTTGCAATAAATTACGACTCTCTCGCATAAATAATTCTGAATAGTCCCCAAACCATAAATGCACTTTTTCAAAGGTTTCGATAAAACCTTGTTTATCGTTGTTCTCAAAAAATGCAAGACTCTGCGCAAAGCTCTCTTTTAATGATTTAATTACATCTAAATTCTCTGGCTTATCTGCAATAATATCTGCATACAATGCTCCATCTTGTGCAAATAGACGACCGATCATCGCAAGTTCTAAGCGATAAATTGGTGAAGATAGCGCTAGTAATTGCGATAACTTCACAGGTTGTTGAGACAAATGTAAGCCATAAGCAAAAGTTGAAAAGTGACGCAATGCTTGAATATAAGTCATAGAGTGGTCATGCTCATGAGCATCAATCTGCTCTACTTTAGCCCCCCAAAGTTTGAATTGCTCTAACAGCCATTGGTAACGTTCTGCAAAACGTCCATGGCAACAGGCTACAACTTGTTTTGCCATACTTGCAATGTCAGGACCAAACATCGGGTGTAAACCCACTACAGCCCCTTCATGCACTTCTAACATTTTAGCCAGAGGTTGTGCTTTTACTGAGGTTAAATCAGCCAAAATCATATTTTCTGTTAAATATGGCTGTAGACGTTCAATCGTCTTTAACGTGGCATCAATAGGCACACAAACAATCACAACATTCGTGTCCGCCAAAATCTGCGATGCATTATCCCAATCTTGGCTACCCAATACTTCTACATCATAACCAGATGACTGGAAATAGCGAGCAAATAGTCCTCCTAATTTACCGCGTCCCCCTACTACGACGATTTTACGAATGTCTGGATTAACCGCTTTGAAACCATGTTTATTTTCACTCGTATAAGATTCGCGCATTACTCGACGAAGTACATCTTCAATCAAATCAGCAGGAATTCCTTGTTTCTCCGCCTCAGCTCGGCGTGCTTTCAACATTTCAGCTTCACGGTCTGGCGCGTATAGAGGTAAACCATGCTCTAATTTGATTTTACCTACTTCAGCAACAAGTTCTAAGCGTTTGGAAAGGAGCTGAATAAGTTGTTGATCGACTTGATCGATCTGTTCGCGGATTGGGTTTAGGGGATTATTAATCATGTGTTTACTACCTTATTGTAACTGTTCATTTTTATGAACTATTATTGTAAAAAATTCAATACAGTGGAATTTACACGGTTATTTAACACATTTCAAGATATTTAACGTAGGATGGGCATCCCTGCCCATTAAAAATGGGCATTAATATAAATGATGGGCAAGGATGCCCATCCTACATAATTTCACTCAATTTCTGCTTCACACTCTCCACAGAAATTAAACTCATCCAATCCCTATCTTTAGCTTTAGTCGCCCACGCTAATTCCTGCCAAGGTTTACCATAACTCTGTAAAATGGCTTCATCATACACTGAAATTACCTTATCCAAATCTTGATACGGCCCTGTTCGGCGTGGATTATGGATCGCATATAAGCCAATCACAGGGGTATGTTGCGTTGTAGCAATGTGGGCTGGTCCAGAATCAGATGAAATCACTAAGTCTACTTGTTGAATTAAACCTGCAAGCTGTTTTAAATTGGTTTTTCCTGCCGCATTGGTACATTTCGGTGCAAGTTGATGAATTTTCGTAGCCGTTTCCATTTCGTATTTAGATGGTGAACCACAAATTATCACATTGATATTCTGTTCAACCGCAAAATTTGCTACCTCTGCATAACGCTCAGGTAGCCAATCTTTCTCTTTTTTACTTGAACAAGGTGCAATCAGTAGATTTTTACGCGAACGATCAATAAACTGAGCCGAATACTCAAGATCTTGCTGAGAAATAGGCAAATTCCAGCTAGGCACGAGATCTTTAACACCTATCGCTTTAGCAAACATCATCTGCCCATCTAAAACGTGAGGTGAAGCGGTCTGTTCCACTTTAAAATTTGTAAATAGCCACTGCCCTTCACGCGCACGATCTTTATTAAAGCCTACTTTAGTTTTTGCCTTAATGCCAAGAGATAAGATTGAGGCACGAAATGCCGTTTGCATATTTAACAGCACATCGAACCGCTTGTTCGCTAACACTTTCCACAATGCAAAAATCCCTTTCCAACCTGTTTTTTTGTCAAAAGGCACAAGAGTTACATTTGGAATCCCTTGCATCAGCATTGCTTCAGTTTTGCCAATAATCCATGTAATTTCTGCTTGGGGATATTGACGTTGAATAGCTTGCACCACCGCAAGGGTATGACATACATCGCCAATCGCTGATAGGCGTAGCACACAGATTGATTTAGGGTTATTTAAAGACATAAGCTCGCCTTAATATTCGGTTTTATACAAAATTATACATCGAAGGTATAACTATGCTTTCGATGTATAATTATGGCTAATTTTGACTAATGTTTTTCATTACAAGCACTTAGCTGGCTTTGGTAAACCTGCAATTTTAGTCGCTTGTTTAGCTGGGCCTTCAGGAAATAAACGCTGTAAATAACGGCTATTACCTTTTTCTTCCCCAAATTTTTGCGAAAGCGCTTTCACAAGCATACGGATCGCAGGGGATGTTTTGTACTCTTGATAGAATTCACGTACGAAAAATACGATTTCCCAATGCGCTTCGGTTAATTCTAGATTATCTTTTTCAGCGATTGCTTTTGCGAGATCTTCTGACCAATCATCAAGATTTTTAAGGTAGCCAAACTCATCTGTTGGGTATTGGTGATTATTTAATTCAATAAAGTGGGACATAATAAATAGCCTATAAAATACACAAGTGCTATCAATGATAAAAAATCATCTGTAGAGTGCGTGTAAACGCACCATTCACATAATGACAGACACAAAAAATGCCACATTATAGTGGCATTTTGCAAAGAAATAAAAGATTAGTCGTCGCTACCCATGATACCAAAAAGCTGTAAGAAGCTAACGAATAAGTTATAGAGCGAAACATATAAGTTTACTGTTGCTAAAATATAGTTTGTTTCGCCACCGTGGATGATGTTGCTAGTTGTTAGCAAAATCGCACCGCTTGAGAACACCACAAATAAGGCACTAATTGCTAAGCTTAATGCAGGAATTGCCAAGAAAATATTCGCAATCACACCTACTAATAACACAACAAACAATGCAATCATCATTCCAGAAAGGAATGACATATCTTTCTTAGTTGTTAATACATAAGCAGAACAAGCAAAGAACACGGCTGCCGTTGCGCCAAATGCAAGTGCGACAATATCGCCTAAACCTGCACCAATATAAGCATTTAAAATTGGACCTAAACTATAACCTAAGAAACCTGTTAAAGCGAATACACTTGCGATACCTGTCGCGCTGTTTGCCGTTGCACTGGTTAAGAAAAGTAAACCATAAAAGCCCACTAACATTCCCCACCAAGGTAAACGCGGTAAATTTAAGCTCATAGCAACTAACGCAACCACTGATGAGAATGCTAACGTTAATGCTAATAAGAAATAGGTATTACGAAGTACTTTATGTGTACTTAATAACGATTCGCCACGAGCACTAGTGACTAAACGATCTTGCATAGAAGCTCCTTGTTAATAGGTTAAAAAAGTATTGAAACGGTGAATAAAGTACCGATTATTGTAGTGAAAGTCAAGATATAATCTGCAAAAAGAACGATTGGTAAAATAAAAGATGATAGATATAACCTATCATCTTTCTATCCTCAAATTAACGCCTCTAACATCTACTGCACTGCCACAATTCTGTCGTCTTGGTAATCAATCGTCACATCTCTATTTGGTAATAATTTACCCGATAGGATTTGCTGTGCTAATGAATTTTCCACTTCTTGCTGAATTGCACGTTTTAGTGGTCTTGCACCAAATAATGGGTCGAACCCTGCTGCTCCAATATGATCCACGGCTGCATCAGTTACAGTCACGTTATAACCACGTTCTGCCATTCGTTTAATTAAACGTTGAAGCTGAATTCTTGCAATCGCACGAATGTTTTCTTTATCAAGCGGATGGAATACCACTGTTTCATCAATACGATTGATAAATTCAGGACGGAAATGTTGTCCAACAACGGACATTACGATCTCTTTCATTTCGTCATAGTTCATATTTTCGGCATTTTCTTGGATTAAATGCGAACCTAAGTTTGAAGTCATAATCACCACGGTATTACGGAAATCAACGGTACGACCTTGTCCATCAGTTAAACGTCCATCATCAAGCACTTGAAGTAAAATATTGAACACATCTGGGTGTGCTTTTTCCACTTCATCAAGCAAAATCACAGAATATGGACGGCGGCGTACCGCTTCGGTTAAATAACCGCCCTCTTCATAGCCAACATAGCCCGGAGGTGCACCAACCAAGCGTGAAACACTGTGTTTTTCCATAAATTCCGACATATCAATACGCACCATCGCATCTTCGCTATCGAATAGGAAAGTCGCTAAGGTTTTGCAAAGTTCGGTTTTACCTACCCCTGTTGGCCCTAAGAATAGGAATGAACCAATTGGGCGATTTGGATCGGATAAACCTGCACGGCTACGACGAATTGCATTTGCTACGGCATCAACGGCTTCACCTTGACCAATCACACGCTTATGCAACACTTCTTCCATTTTTAACAGTTTTTCTTTCTCGCCTTCCATCATTTTAGAAACCGGAATACCCGTTGCTTTAGAAAGCACTTCCGCAATTTCTTCGTCTGTCACACGAGTACGAAGTAATTTATTTTCACTCTCTTCACCTTCGTGTTTTTCAGCCTCTTTTAATTGTTTTTCTAAACTTGGAATAATGCCGTATTGAAGTTCCGCCATTTTCTCGAAGTTATTTTCGCGACGAGCTTGTTCCATTTTTAAGCGGGCATTTTCAAGCTCTTCTTTGATATGTTGAGTACCTAACAGGGCTGATTTTTCTGCTTTCCAAACTTCTTCAAGCTCTGCGTATTCACGCTCACGAGCGGTGAGATCTTCGATTAATTTTGTAAGGCGTTGACGGCTTGCTTCATCATCTTCTTTCTGTAACGCTTGTTGCTCTAATTTTAGTTGGATAATACGACGTTCCAAACGATCCAATGGTTCTGGTTTTGAGTCGATTTCCATACGTACACTTGACGCTGCTTCGTCGATCAAATCGATCGCTTTGTCTGGCAGTTGGCGATCACTGATATAACGGTGTGAAAGGGTTGCTGCCGCCACAATCGCAGGGTCGGTAATTTGTACGTGGTGATGAATTTCATAACGCTCTTTTAAGCCACGTAAAATCGCAATAGTATCTTCCACTGTTGGTTCATCAACTAAGACTTTTTGGAAACGGCGTTCTAATGCAGCGTCTTTCTCAATATATTGACGATATTCATCTAAAGTAGTTGCGCCCACGCAGTGTAATTCACCACGAGCAAGGGACGGTTTTAATAAGTTACCTGCGTCCATTGCGCCGTCAGTTTTGCCCGCACCGACCATAGTGTGAATTTCATCAATAAATAGGATAACTTGCCCTTCTTCTTTAGCTAGTTCGTTTAATACCGCTTTTAAACGTTCTTCAAATTCACCACGATATTTTGCGCCGGCAATTAATGCGCCCATATCCAGTGAAAGCACACGTTTGTTCTTTAAGCCTTCGGGTACTTCGTTATTGACAATACGTTGTGCTAAACCTTCTACGATAGCGGTTTTACCCACGCCCGGTTCACCGATTAATACTGGGTTGTTTTTAGTACGGCGTTGTAAAACTTGCACAGCACGGCGAATTTCTTCATCACGCCCGATGACAGGGTCAAGTTTGCCTGAGCGTGCACGATCGGTTAAATCAATGGTATATTTTTGTAATGCTTGACGAGTTTCTTCTGCATTTTGGCTATTCACGCTGTCGCCCCCTCTAATATTTTGGATTGCGGTTGTAACTTTCTCTTTAGTTAATCCTAACTGTTTAAATAATTTGCCTAAATCGCCGCCATCTTCTAATGCGGCTAACACAAATAATTCAGATGAAATAAAGCTGTCTCCAAACTGCTGTGCTAATTTATCGCATTGATTTAATAAGCGAATTAACTGTTGTGATGGCTGAGTATTATTACCGCCTTGCACTTGTGGTAAACGGTTGATAATAGTATCTAATTCATTTTCTAATTTCGTAACAGGTACATTTAATGCGGTGACAAGCGGTGCGATTGAGCCATCGTTTTGCTTGAGTAATGTCAGCATTAAGTGAGCGGGTTCGATATAGGGATTATCTTTGCCTATTGCGAGAGATTGCGCCTCTGCAATTGCGGATTGGAATTTATTGGTAAATTTATCGATATTCATAGTTGCCCTCCGATATTTAAAATATCCCATTTTTCGATATGGGGATATTTTCATCAACGAAACTATAAATTGGGATAGTGGAAAGGATTTCAAGAGAAAATGTGAAATAGATCACAAATGAGCCGATTATTTTTACTATTCGGCTCACCAAATGAGCCGAATAATGTGTATAATCGGCTCATTCAATACATTAGGGGGAATTATGCAAGAAGTTCATCTTTGGATTTGGCAATATCAGAATTGGACAAATTTTAGTTGGGATAACGAAAAAGTACAGTCTCAATTACGTTCGGCATGGAAGTTAATTGGTGAATTAATAGGGCAAACCCGTAATTTAACTCAACAAGAACAACATATTACCCTTGATACTATCTTAAATAATATTTTAAGTTCTTCCGCAATTGAAGGAGAAATGCTGAATGCTTATTCTGTTCGTTCATCTCTAGCAAAACGATTAGGCATTTTTTTGGAATCACCTTATCCAACTTCTGATCGCTCCGAAGGAGTCAGTGAGATAATGCTTGATGCATTAGAAAACTGGCAGAGTGAATTGAGTCTTGAGCGTTTATTTCAATGGCATCAATGGTTATTTGCTCACGAGCACGCAAATTATATTGGAAAACTACGTGGAGAAGAGCCAATGCAAGTTGTTTCTGGTCGATTAGATCGACCTACAGTCCATTTTGAAGCGCCTCCTCGCACTCAATTAGAACAAGAATTAAATATCTTTATTCAATGGTTTAACCAAAGTCGTTCAAATACAAATCTAGATCCCCTGATTCGTGTTGCTATCTGCCATTTATGGTTACTTACATTGCACCCTTTTGAAGATGGTAATGGACGAATTACTCGTACACTGACCGATCTCGCACTAGCTCAAGCGGATCAACAAAGTATTCGTTTATATGCAATTTCAGCAACAATTTTGAAAAAGAAAAATGACTATTACCGAATATTAGAACAGAGCCAAAAAGGAACTCCTAATATTCAGCTATGGATTGAATGGTTTTTGGATATTTTGATTGAAACACTACAACAGAGCTTAAAAAACATTCACTCCATTATTCAAAAAGCTCGCTTTTGGCAATTTCATCAAAATACGGAGATTTCAGCAGAACAGAAAAAAGTACTCAATCGCTTGTTAGATGGTGGAGAAACTGGGTTTGAAAATGGTATCAATGCATCACAATATCAGAAAGTAGCCAAAGTCAGTAAAGCAACGGCAACACGTCATTTAAGTTATTTACTCGAAAAAGGCTTATTACAAAAAACCGATGCAGGTGGTAGAAGTACACGTTATGTGATTAGCAGCTATCCATGATAATTTTGCTCTAAGGTGCGCTTACGCACACCCTACATACCCTACGTAGAATTTCTGGGTATTTTGCTTTATTTGAGAAGAAACTTTCTCGGCAGAAAGCTGCTTAATCTCTGCGATTTTATTAATCACTGCGTTTAACTGCCCTTCGATATCGCAAATATCAAAGCCTTCATGCTGCCATGGGCCGTCGGTTTCAATCATTATTCTTTCTAGTGGAAATAGTTCTGCGACTCGTTGAGTTTTGAAATTAACTAAGATATCAGGAGTAATACTCACCAAATAATTGGTGGCTAGCACTTTTTGAAGCATTTCATCACTGGCTTTAAACCAGTGAAAATGGGCTTTTTTAATTTGATGCTTTGTGAGCAAATCAAGGGCGATTTGAGTATCGTCATAAACGATATGCAAATTTAACGGCAAATCAAACCGCTTGCTAATAAACATAAACTCTTCGAGTAGGTCAATATAAGGTTGATAATCTAAATTGGGAGTCTCACGTTTGAGATAGTGCGGTAAGCCAACTTCACCAATAGCGGTAAGTTTTGTATGATTTTTTGCAATCCAATCGAAAAGTTGAGCTTTTTCTGCTTGAGATGGTAAAGGCTGTTCTGGGTGAAAGCCTGCGCAGATATGAATTTTAGGGAATTGTTGCTGAAGTTGCTCAAGGCGTAAAAGGCTTTGAAAATTGGTACTGACAGCAACAACACCGACAATATTTGGATTAGAGATAATTTGAGCGATTTCTTGATCACTATATTGTTCAAGATGAATATGAGTATCAAACATCATTATATGACTTATGGGGAAAATCTCCCCATTATCTGTTACTTATAGCGTTGAATATTGCTCTGTTGATCAAGCCCACTTAACCACGCCATTTTTTCTTTAATTTGCTTTTCCATTCCTCGTTCATTTGGGAAATAGAACTGCGTCCCCTTTAATTCTTTCGGGAAATAGCTTTCCCCTGCTGCATACGCATTGGGTTCATTATGGGCATAGCGATATTCTTCGCCATAACCTAATGATTTCATCAAGTTTGTTGGGGCATTACGTAGATGTTCTGGCACATCATAGTCTTTACCTTCTTTCGCAAGCTGTTTTGCTTGATTGAAAGCATTGTAAACGGCATTACTTTTTGGTGCTACTGCAAGATAGATAATTGCTTGTGCGATAGCTCGTTCACCCTCATAAGCACCGACTCTGGTATAACAATCCCACGCAGCAATGGCAACTTGCATTGCTCGTGGATCAGCATTCCCCACATCTTCAGAGGCAATAGCAAGCAATCGACGTGCCACATACAGCGGATCCCCCCCAGCAGTTAAGATCCTTGCATACCAATAGAGTGCTCCGTCTGGTGAAGATCCGCGTACTGATTTATGCAATGCAGAAATCAGATCATAAAAACGATCCCCCCCTTTATCGAAGCGAGCCTGTCTTTCATCTAAAACTTCCGTTAATAATGCTCTATTTAACACTTTGCCTTGGTGGGACTGCTCTGCCATATCACACATCAGTTCTAAGCAATTTAACGCAAAACGCCCATCACCATTCACATAGTCGGCTAAAAGTTCTAAAACATTATCTTCTAAAACAAGAGATTCATTGCCTAAACCACGCTCTTTATCGGCAATCGCATTTTGCAAAATTTTAAGAATATCAACCGCTTGTAAGGATTTGAGAATATAAATTCTCGCACGTGAAAGTAATGCGTTATTTAATTCAAAAGAAGGGTTTTCTGTGGTTGCGCCAATAAAAATAATGGTACCGTCTTCGATATGCGGTAAAAAAGCATCTTGCTGGCTTTTGTTAAAACGGTGCACTTCATCAACAAACAATAAGGTTCTACGCCCTGTTTGGCGATTTAGCTTAGCTTTCTCAATGGCTTCCCGAATTTCTTTAATCCCGCTAGTGACTGCAGAAAGTCGTTCAACTTCCGCATCTAATTCTGTTGCAATGATTTCTGCAAGAGTGGTTTTTCCTGTACCTGGGGGGCCCCAGAAAATCATAGAGTGACTATGACCTGCCTCTATAGCACGGCGAAGGGGCTTACCTTCGCCAATAAGGTGGGATTGCCCAACATATTCAGCAAGATTACGCGGACGCATTCTTGCTGAAAGTGGGCGAAAATCTTCTGAAAAATCGAAAGACAAACTGTTCATTATCGTAAATGTAACCCCCTGCGAATATGGCGCATAAGCAAGAATATCCATGGCCAGAGAAGTCCACTAATTGCCGCACCAACCAATTCTTGAGGATTAAAATTAGCACTATGTAAAATAAACTCAACCATAAAAATGGTTAATCTAATTAACATGATATAGACAATTACCAGTATCCCTTGTAACCAAAGAGATAAATTGCGTAAAATCAAATGATGTTTTGCTACAAAATAGATAGCAAGTGACAAAACTAAAGCGTGTACACCCAGAATAGACCCTAAAATTAGGTCCCATACGATTCCGGCTACAAATGCAGTTCCAACGCTAATTTTATTTGGTAGCGCTAATGTCCAATAAATTAGGATCAATGCAATCCACATAGGGCGCAATCCCTGAAATCCCACTGGCCAAGGCATAATCTCAAGTACAAACGCAACAATAAAGATTAGGACTAGGACTAACAGCTGAAAAATTGTATTTGTTCGTATCATTCTGTTCCTTGCTCTAAAGTATGATTAGCACCATTATCTGACTCTGGCTGTGATGCAGGGTTCTCTGGTTCATCTGGCTCTTTATCTTTTACTTCGTCTTTGATTTCCTCACTCACTTTCATTTTCTTACTGTCATTCAAGCGAGAGAGAGGGTTCAATGTTTTGCGACGCTCCTCAACTGCATCACGAACTGCTTGAGGTGAAATATTCTGAGCTTTTCTGATCTCTTCTACTGTTGGCCATAATAATAATAAATAACGTAAGCGATCGAGCGACGCTAATGGGCGAGCTGTAGCTCTAGCGAAATGACTTGAACCATCATTTACTACACTTTCAATGATTGCCACAGGATAACCCTCTGGGAAGCGCCCACCTAGCCCTGAGGTCACTAAAACATCTCCCTTAACAATATCAACTGTTCTAGGCAAATTATCCAAACTCAGTTCATCATTGTGCCCTGTACCATTAGCAATTGCACGTACATCATTTCGTAAAATTTGTACCGGAACGGCATGTGTCACATCCGTAATTAATAGCACTCGGCTACTATTCTCACCAACAGAAATCACTTGCCCAACTACACCACGTTCATCAATAACTGGCTGCCCTACAAATGCATTTTGATTTTGTCCTTGATTAATAACAACTTGCTGGCGATAAGCATCCATTTCAGCGGCTAATACTTCCACCACTTTCTTGTATTCATCCTGACGTAATGGGGAACCTAATAATAAACGTAAGCGCTGATTTTCAACTTTTAATTGATCAAGTAGCAATAAGTCTGCATTCTTTTCACGAACTTGCGATTTTAAAACTTGATTTTCGATTTGAAGCTTCTGGCTATCAATAAAATTATTACTGACCCCATCTAAAATAGTTCGAGGCGTATTGGCAAAATAGTACAAACCACTTACCGCGGTTTCAAGCATATTGCGCATTTGGATCATGGCATTACTACGACCATCTGATAAAATCAGTGTGATGGAAATAATAATAGCAAGAAAAAGACGCACCCCTAAAGGCGGTGCTTTAGCAAAAATTGGTTTCATACTATTGTAAAATCAAGGTTTCTCTAAAATACAAAAGGAAAATCGATAATAAGCACCAGCCTATTACCAATTTTCCATTCATCATGATAAGTAATTAGTTATCGTCACTAAATAGATCGCCGCCATGTGTATCAATCATTTCTAACGCTTTACCACCACCGCGAGCAACACAAGTTAATGGATCTTCAGCAACAATAACCGGAACGCCTGTTGCACTTGATAATAAAACATCTAAGTTTTGTAATAATGCGCCACCACCAGTTAATACCATACCACGTTCAAAAATATCTGCTGCTAATTCAGGAGGACATTGCTCTAATACACCTTTAACCGCTTCAACAATGCCTGTTAATGGCTGTTCAATCGCCTCTAATACTTCTTTTGAGCTCAATTCGAATGTACGTGGTGCACCTTCAGCAAGATTATGGCCATGAACTTCTGTCGTACGAATTTCGCTTTCATCTTGAATATAAGCTGTTGCAATGTCTTTCTTAATGCGCTCTGCAGTTGTTTCACCAATCGCTGAACCATAGTGGCGACGCACATAAGCAATAATCGCTTCATCAAATTTATCACCACCAATACGTACCGATGCTGAATGTACAATACCATTTAATGAAAGCACAGCAACTTCTGTTGTACCTCCACCGATGTCAATAATCATTGAACCTGCAGCTTCAGTAACAGGTAAACCAGCACCAATTGCAGCCGCCATTGGCTCTTCAATTAAGTAAACTTCACGAGCACCGGCTCCCATTGCAGACTCTTTAATCGCCTTACGCTCAACTTGCGTTGCACCTGCTGGTACACAAATTAATACACGTGGGCTTGGGCGCATAAAGTTGTTGCTATGCACTTGCTTGATGAAATGCTGTAACATTTTTTCAGTTACGTGAAAATCTGCAATTACACCATCTTTCATTGGACGAATAGCAAGAATGCTCTTGGGTGTACGGCCTAACATTGATTTTGCATTTGAACCAACAGCAGCAATACTTTTTGCTGATCCCATGCGATCTTGACGAACAGCCACTACTGATGGCTCATCAAGTACAATTCCTTGGCCCTTTACATAAATTAAGGTATTTGCTGTCCCAAGATCGATAGACAGGTCATTAGAAAAAAGTCCTAAAAATTTTTTAAACATAATTGTGAAAATCCGTAAAAGTAAAAAAGTAGTAATTTTTAATAAGAACTAGTTAGTTCTTTAGCCAATAGCAAAAATTGGGCGTAAATATAGCAAAAAAGCCTTCATAACACCTGTCTCTTATACACACTGACGCTGCCGACGACGGA
>MQVI01000024.1 GCA_002002485.1 Pasteurellaceae bacterium 15-036681 | reverse complement strand
ATTATGTTTATAAAGGATTTTTTAAATAAAAAGAGTTGCTAATAACCCGATAAAATAATTATTAGCAACCACTTTGTCTATTAGGAGGCTTAGGGACGAAATTAGCAACCATTTTGTCCATTAAGCCTTATTTATTAGCTATTTCGTTTCTTTTCAATCGTTTCTAACAATCTTTGAATTTGCTTATCGGCAAAAATCTCCTCAACGGTTTTGCTTAATTTTCTGCGCCAGTTTGGATACTCGGTGCTTGTTCCAGGGATATTGACTGGCTCTAACATATTCAACCAATCTTCTGGCTGTGAGCCGAATAGCACGCTGTCGGTATCAGCAACATAGGCTTGTAGCTGATGGGTGAAAATCTGGCTTACATTATCACTATCAGCTTCAAGCGTTTGCCCTGATTGCTCAACGGCACGGCGGATTTCCGCTTTGTTTTGCAAGCGAGTACGTTTCAGCATATCAACCACTTTTTCATTTGGGTATACCCCAAATTTCTGCCCTAATTCAAAGTCATAACTTTGCCAATAACCTTTGACCGTTGGTAAATCATGAGTACTGAGAGTGGTCATTGATTGATACGGGTAGTTGGCTAATGGCTTACTGCCTTGCTGATCATATTCAAAGTAGAAAATGTTATAGGCTAAAATCCCTTTCTGTTCTAAGGTTTCCAACATTCCTTTTGGCACTGTTCCCAAGGCTTCGGCAATAATTAAACACTGGTGACGTTGGCTTTCAAGGGCAAGGATCGATAGTAAATCTTGTAGCGGATATTTCACATAAGCACCATTGGCGGCACTATCACCTTTTGCCACCCACCACAGACGTGCAAAGCCAAGAATATGGTCAATACGCAATGCGCCACAATCTTTCATATTGGCACGTAGCAAGTCGATAAATGGCTGATAACCTCGTTGTTGCAGCACTTCGGGGTGCATTGGAGAAAGTCCCCAGTTTTGTCCTTGTGGTGCCATAATATCTGGTGGTGCGCCAACAGAGGCATCAAGCACAAACAGATCTTTATCCGCCCAAGTTTCTGCGCCATTATCTGCCACACCTACCGCTAAATCACGATAAAAACCGATCGGCATAGCGAGTTGTTTAGCAAGCTCATTGCAAGCTTTCAGCTGTTGTTGTGCGACAAATTGAAGCCACATATAAAAACGCACTAAATCCTGTTGTTCAGCTTGGAATTCTGCCACGCAAGCGGTGTGATAGCTCTGATATTTTGTATCCCAGTAATTCCAACCCCATTGCTCACTAAATTGGCTTGAAAGCCAATGATGGAGGGCATCAAAGGTACCTTGAACTTTAAGAGTTTCGCCATTTTCAGCAATAAATTGCTCAAAATCAGTTTGATCTTGTTGTTTAAATTGCTGATAAGCCAAGCGTAAGCCTGCTAGTTTTAACTGCATTACTTGAGTGTAATCCACATACTCTTTTTGGCGTGCCTCAGCTAGTTGTTGCTGAGTGTCTGCGGAGTTAAACCACTGTTGAGCTTGTTCACTTTGTTGGAACGCCTCAATCGCATTCACATTGATATACAGAATATTCTGCCAAACACGAGAGGATGGACTGTAGGGACTTGCCCCCTCTGGATTGGCTGGGAATAGCGAGTGAATTGGATTTAACCCAACAAAATCCCCACCTTTCTCGGCAAGTTTGACTAAAAATTGCTGTAGATCGCCAAAATCACCTATCCCCCAGTTGCTTTCTGAACGTAAAGTATAGAGCTGTAAAATCGCCCCCCATAGTTTCTTTTTCTGCTCAATTTCAGTTGGCTGAAAGGCTCGTTCTGGGGTAATAATAATTCGGCATTGAGCCGCAATTTTTGTTAGTGTTAATTGGTGATAGCCCAACGGTAAATTACGAGGTAGCTCAATGCGATTACGTTTTACTTTGCCTTGAATGAGTTCACCATTTTCAAGAGTTAATTGCCACTGGCTATGAATGCGCTGAGTTTTATCCGCAACAAACAGCGGAATAAAAATCTGCTCACCCTGTTTTACTACCTTAACAGGCGGTAGAGTAGATTGACTTTGTGGTGTGCCAAGTAGGTTTGCGATTTTGTGATAAACCTTAGTTTCAGCATAGCGACGACGTCCGTGTTCGTCAAAAAAGTAACGGTTTAAAAAAGGGTGTAATGTTTTCATAATCTATCTCTTATTTTTAAATAACTAGCCTTTTACGCCACCTGCGGTTAAGCCACCGACTAACCAACGTTGTGCTAATAGGAACACAAGGGTAATTGGAATAGCGGATAAGATTGCCGCCGCTGCAAAGTCGCCCCATAAGTAGTTTTGTGGATGTAGATACTGCTGCATACCGACTGCCAAGGTGTAGTTGCTTACATCACGTAATAGCAATGAGGCGACAGGCACTTCGATAATTGCCGAGATAAAGGCAAGAATAAAGACCACTGCTAGAATTGGCACGGATAGTGGTAATAGAATTAAGCGGAATGTTTGCCACGGTGTTGCACCGTCAAGAGCCGCTGCTTCTTCAAGGGATTTATCAATGGTTTCGAAGTAACCTTTGATTGTCCATACGTGCATTGCAATACCGCCAAGGTAAGCAAAAATCACGCCTCCGTGAGTGTTTAATCCTAAAAATGGCACATAGTTACCTAAGCGATCAAATAATGCATATAACGCCACCAGTGATAGTACCGCTGGGAACATTTGGAAAATCAGCATACTTTGGAGCAACATTGATTTGCCCGCAAAACGTAAGCGTGCAAAAGCGTAAGCAGCAGTGGTTGATAGCGCAAGGGTAATCAGTGCTGTTACGCCAGCAACTTTAACGGAGTTCCATAACCACAATAATACAGGGAATGGAGGCGGTGTTACTGAGCCATCAGCGTGAGTAACACTAAAGCCAAGCGCTAATTTCCAGTGTTCCAGTGAAATCTGGCTAGGAATAATTTCACCTAAAGCCAAGTTGCCAGGGCGGAGTGAAATCCCCAAAATCATCAATAATGGAAACATAATCAAAGCACAGAAGCAGATTAAAAAGAGATGAGTTGCAAATAATCTTGCTTTCATCGATTTAGGTTGCACAATAGCCATAATAATGTCCTTTTCTTAGTCTTGTTGTAGTTTGGTTAGACGGATTTGGAATAGCGCTAATCCGCTGACTAATAAGAAGATAATCACCGCAATTGCAGCCGCCAAACCAAAGTCTTGCGTACCACTACCTTCAAAGGCAATACGGTAGGTATAACTTACTAATAAATCTGTATGTCCTGCTGGGGTACTTGTGCCGATTAAACTTGGCTTTCCTGAGGTAAGTAGTTGAATCAATACAAAGTTATTAAAGTTAAAGGCAAAGCTAGCAATCATTAGTGGCATTAATGGTTTGATTAACATTGGCATAGTGATTTTGGTAAAGTTTTGCCATACGGTTGCACCGTCAATTGCGGATGCCTCATAGAGATCTTGTGGAATGGCTTTCAATAACCCCATACACACAATCATCATATAAGGATAACCTAACCAAGTATTAACAATTAACAACATCGTTTTAGCTAAAAACGGATCGTTAAACCACTCAGGGCGGATACCAAATAAGTTATTAAAAATTAAGTTAATTTCACCGAAACTTTGGTTAAATAACCCTTTGAAAACTAAGATAGAAATAAAGCCTGGCACGGCATAAGGCAAAATTAACAGTAAGCGATATACGGCTTTTCCTTTTAACGCTTCCCATTGCACTAATGACGCAAAAATCATCCCTAATAGCGTAGTGAATACAACGGTTAAAAAGGCAAAAGTGACTGTCCAAATAAAGATTTGGATAAAGGGTTTTTGTACACCTTCATCGGTTAGGATTTTAGTGAAATTCTGCCAACCGATAGTTACTGTATAACCGGGTTCTAAACGTTTTGAGATAAAGTTACCTTGCTCATCAATTTGTTGGAAGAACCCGATGTCATCATTTGGTTTATAACGTTCGCCATTCTCTTTATTCGTTAAAATTTGACTTTCATCATCGAATTGATAGCGGTGACTCTGTTGTGAAAATTGACGTAACGAACTCATCGTCAAGTTTTCTTGTGACGGAAGTTGCACATTAATTGTTTGTAATTGTTGGCGATTTTGAGTAATCGTTTTTAGTGGAGCAACAGCTTGGCTAGGCAACTCATTGACTTCGCTTACATTGATTTCATCTCTTAATTCCGTTAATGCAAGCGGTTCAGAGAGATAAATTTTTTGCAACTTGTTATTTTGCAAGGCAAGTTGATAGCGGTTATCGCTTGTTTCAAGTAATTTAAAATCAAAACGTTCGCCCGAAAAATAGTGTTGGCTTTGGAGTTGAGTTAAAACGCGCTCAAAATTGAGCTGATTTGAGCCACTATAGTTGGTAAAAGCGATGACGACAGTACAAATTAGTGGGAACACCACAAAAATTCCGATAGCAGAAATACCGGGGTAAACATAGCGCCAACGGTAGGTTTTTTGTGAACTAAAAATATAGATACCAGAGGTGATAATTACCAAAGTGAGTAAGGCAAATAGAATTTCACCTTGCAGATAAATCGTAAAAACGAGATAGAAAGAGAGTAAATAGAGTAGTCCCACGAACGCTCGTTTTCCCCATAACGGCATCGAGGAACGGGATTGAGTAGAGGCTAGCATTGTTATTTCCTTGTGTTCACTTTATAAAATCTCCTCCTAACCCCCTCCTTGTCAAAGAGGGGGATTAGCGGTTAATTATTCTTTTTCAATTTTCGCTTGTGCTTCATCTAAAGCCGCTTTAACTGCTTGACGGCCTGAAACTGCATTAGTAATTGCATCACGCTCTGCATACCAGAAACGGCTCATTTGTGGAATATTTGGCATAATTTCACCGTTTTCTGCATTTTGCATTGTCGCTGCGATACGAGGATCACTTGCTAATTTTGCCTGATAACTCTTCAATGCAACAGCACCTAACGGAGTATCATTATTTACAGTTTCTAAACCAGCATCTGTCAATAAATGATTTTCTAAGAACTCTTTAGCTAAATCTTGATT
Organism: Pasteurellaceae bacterium 15-036681; assembly: GCA_002002485.1. Lineage (GTDB taxonomy): Bacteria > Pseudomonadota > Gammaproteobacteria > Enterobacterales > Pasteurellaceae. The sequence goes on along the minus strand of MQVI01000024.1, from coordinate 32,092 downwards.
TGGGCTTGATGCATTAATCCCTGCACTTAAAACGCCTACAAAAGGTTTACCTGCGTGACCATTTAAGGTTGGTAATACTGTTACACCATAGTTAATACCGCTTTTCTCAATATTTGCCCACGCCCAAGGACCATTAATGGTCATCGCTGTGTCGCCTTTATTGAAAGAAGCCTCTGCTACAGAGTAGTCTGTATCTGCATTGATCACTTTGTTTTTCACAAGATCAACTACGAATTGCAAGCCTTTTTGCCCAGCCTCATTATTTACACCAATATCTTTTACATCATAGCCGTCAGCCGTTACTTTGAACGCATAAGCGCCTTGAGATGAGATAATCGGCCAAGTGAAGTAAGGTTCAGCCAGGTTCCACATAATTGCATTTTTGCCTTTCGCTTTTAATTCTTTATCTAAAGCGCTAACTTCTTCCCAAGTTTTTGGCGGATTTGGTACAAGGTCTTTGTTATAGATTAATGAAAGTGACTCAACAGCGATAGGATAGGCAATTTGTTTGCCATTATATTTAGTGGCATTCCAACCGATGTCTGAGAATTTTTCTTTAAATTCAGCACTTGGTTGTACCTCAGATAATAAACCTGCCTGAGCATAGCCACCAAAACGGTCGTGAGCGAAGATGACAATATCTGGGCCGTCACCTGTCGAAGCAACTTGTGGATAAAGTTCTTCTAATTTTGCAGGGTGTTCAACAATAACTTTGATCCCTGTTTCTTGTTCAAATTTTTTACCTACTTCAGCAAGACCGTTATAGCCTTTATCAGCGTTGATCCACACATTGAGTTGTCCCTCAACGATTTTTGCATTCACGCCTTGAGCTAAACAGATACCTGCTAATACCGCTAATGCTGTTTGAGTAACTTTTTTCATAGTGATTTCCTCATATTAATAAAATAGGTTAGGGTAAATTAATTGCGTTAGCATAATGGATAAATTACAAAAAAGTTTCATCATCCCCCTTTCTCCACCCTCTACTTCCATTTAGTGATCGAGTTCACACTTTACTCCAACTTATTGAAAAATGAGAAGATGTTCACAAAAAATAAGCATATATCTGTGATCTAGATCACAAATTACGCCATTTTTCACTCCAGAATAACCGTTTTTCTTTAGAAAAAATTTTTTAATAAGTATGATTTCAAGCAAGTAGTAGGAGATTAAGCTACATTTTAAAATTGATAGCATAAATATATTCAAAGAGGATTGTTGAAATGGCAGATGTAAGATTGGTGAATGTCGGTAAATCATACGGTGATGTGCATATTTCACGTGATATTAATTTAGAGATTAAAGAAGGTGAATTTGTTGTGTTTGTAGGGCCGTCTGGCTGTGGTAAATCAACAGTATTACGAATGATCGCAGGGCTTGAAGATATTACAGTGGGTGATCTCTATATTGGTGATCAGCGAATGAATGATGTGCCACCTGCCAAACGTAATATCGGTATGGTGTTTCAGTCTTATGCCCTTTATCCACATCTGAATGTGGCTGAAAATATGTCCTTTGGCTTGAAATTAGCAGGGGCAAGCAAAGCAGATATTCAGCAAAGAGTAAACCAAGTTGCTGAAATTTTACAGCTTGCTCATTTATTAGAACGTAAACCTAAAGAGCTTTCTGGCGGACAACGTCAGCGTGTGGCGATTGGGCGAACTCTTGTTTCTCAACCCGAAGTTTTCTTATTAGATGAACCCCTTTCTAACTTAGATGCCGCACTGCGTGTTCAGATGCGTGTTGAAATTTCTAAACTGCATAAAAAATTAGGCAGAACAATGATCTATGTTACCCACGATCAAATTGAGGCAATGACTCTTGCCGATAAAATTGTGGTGCTACAAGCTGGTGGCATTTCCCAAATTGGTAAGCCGTTGGAACTTTACCACTATCCAGCAAATCGTTTTGTGGCTGGCTTTATTGGTTCACCAAAAATGAATTTCTTACCGGTTAAGGTGATCGATGTTAAAGCAGATGGGGTGAAGATTGAATTACCCGATGCGACTCATCTTAATTTCTGGATTCCTGTAGACAGTTCGGGAGTTAAAGTCGGCGATAATCTCTCACTCGGGATTCGCCCAGAGCACCTATTACCTTGTGAACAAAGTGATGTCTGTATCCACGGCACAGTGAGAGTCGTTGAACAGCTCGGTAACGAAACGCAAATCCATATTGAATTACCACCGATTAAACAGAGCCTTGTCTATCGCCAAAACGATATTGTGCTAGTTGAAGAGGGTGATGATATGGCTATCGGTATCAATCCAAACCGTTGTCATCTCTTTAAAGAAGATGGTACCGCCTGCCGTAGATTGTTTAAGGAACTTGGGGTGTAATAAATTCTTATAATTCCGCAATATTCTTAATTTTTACACTACTATCAGAAAAGCGGGCAATAACTTCAAGTTGTCCGCCCATTGCTTCAATATGGTTACGCAAAGTAGAAATATACATATCTGTGCGTTTTTCTAGGCGAGCAATGGCTGGCTGTTGCACATTCAAACGCTCAGCCATTTCTTTTTGGGATAGACCACGAGCTTGGCGGAGTTCTTGTAACAGCATTTCTTCTATCATTTCATCTGCTTTTTTTTGTGCTTGTAATTGTGCCTCAAGAGGCATTTTGGCACGTAATGCCGAAAATTTTTTAGCCATTGATAACTCCTTCTCGTTGAAGTTCTAATAGATGTTGATCATACAGCTGTTCAGCTATCGGTATATTAATTTGATACCAACGTTTATTACCTGTTTTATCACCAGCGATTAGCAAAATTGCATTACGCCTAGGATCAAAAGCATATAAAGTTCGGTAGGGTTTTCCTTTATGCTGAGTTCTAAGTTCTCTTAACCTGTATTTTGAACCAAGAATTTGTGAACTATGAGGATATTTTAAGTTTGTACCAAACTGCTCAAGTAATGACACAGAGGCACTGATTGAGATTTGCTCATTAACGTCAAGCGTCTCCCACCACTTTTCAAATTCATCAGTATATTCAACTTCACAAGTCATATATTACACCTATGGAATAATAGCCTTTTCAATAAGAAGATCAAGAGGATTTTTTGCAAGAATAATATTTAGAATTGGTTTGTAAATGAGCAATATCTATTTCTGTGATCTTCATCGAAGAAACAAAATTTTAGGATTGGAAAATGCTATTAAATTTGGTATGAGTGAGGGTTTTAGCAAAAGCTATTGAATTTAATCAATTTTTAGAGATGAATAATTTGTTAAAATTCTTGTCGATTGACAGGGAGAATATATGCAAGTCGTTACAAAGCTGATACCAACCAAATTAATTTCAAATAAATCTGCTTCAAAAGCACATAATCAAAATGTGATTCGCACCGAGTTGTTGAAACAGCTCGGTTTTGTGCGTTCATATCCGCTTACTTTAATTACCGCCCCTGCTGGTTATGGCAAAACAACCCTTGTTTCGCAATGGAAAGAGCAACTTTTAGCAAAAAATGAGTCTGTGGCGTGGTTTGCATTAGATGAAAGCGATAATAAAGCGGAGCAATTTTCACGTTATTTTGCATCTGCAATTGCGAATGCAACAGGCATTTCACTACAAGGTTTAAATTATAAAGAGAACCTTATCGACTATTTTGGACAACTACTGGTATTGCTCGATGGTGTAAAAAAACACTTCTATTTGATTATTGACGACTATCACTTGATCGAAAATAGCGAAATTCACGATGCATTACGTTTTTGGTTAAAGCATCAACCAAGTTCAATGAGCTTAGTGCTCCTTTCTCGTTTACTTCCACCACTTAGCATTACTAACTTACGAATTCACGAAAAATTGTTAGAAATTGATGTGCATCAGCTTGCCTTCACTCCAAGTGAAACACGCCAATTTTTTGAACAAAAGCTCGATACCACTTTAAATGATGATGTTGTGCTTGCGCTGTGTGAGCGTGTTGAGGGCTGGGCTACGGCACTACAATTGATGATTTTTGCGATTAAGCAAAATCCAGAACTATTACAATCCCCTGAAAAATTACTGAATAAACTCAATCAGTTACATATTGCTGATTATCTGAATGAAGAAGTATTTCATTATGTTGAACCGAATATTAAGCAATTTATGCAACGTTGCTCAATTCTGCGTTCAATGAATGAAAAATTGGTCTTTGCGATTACGCAGGATGTGAATGGCGCAAAGCAGTTGGATGAATTGGAAAAATTAGGTCTATTTGTCACGAGAATGGCCAATGAAGATGGAGAGATTTGGTGGAAGTTTCACCCTATTTTATCTTCTTATTTAGCCCAAAGTTGCCGTTTAGAATTGCCGAATGAATGGCAACAGTTACATCAAACGGCGTCTGAAGCGTGGCTTAAATTAGGTTATGGTTCTGAAGCACTTTATCACGCACAAATGCTTGATAACGCTGAGACGCTTTATCAAATTCTACAAGATCACGGTTGGTCGCTATTTCATCAAGGGCAATTAAAATTATTGGATGATTGTTTAAATCGTTTACCTGCAGAATTAATGTGGCAAGATGAAAACTTGGTATTGCTCAAAGCGTGGTTGGCACAGAGTCAGCATCGCTATCAAGAAGTGAGTGGGATTTTGCAAAAATGTCAGCCCAAATCACCGCTTACCGATAGTTTACAAGGGCGTTTTGATGCACTGCGAGCGCAAGTAGCAATTAATGCTGGGGATGAAGAGCAAGCCTATCTACTTGCAACCCAAGCATTGGCGAATCTTTCCTCGGAGTATAGCTATGCACAGATTGTAGCAAATTCAGTGATTGGGGAGGCACAACATTGTCGAGGTTATTTAAAAGAAGGTTTGGCATTGATGCAACAGACCGAAAAAATGGCGATTGCTCAGCGTTCTTATCAATATTGGCTTTGGTCTAAGTTACAACAATCTGAAATTTTATCGGCACAAGGCTTTTGGCAATCGGCCTATGATTTATTGAAAGAAACTTCGCAACAATCAACGGAATTTCATCAAATCCCGATGGATGAATTTCTATTGCGCCTTAAAGGACAGATTTTATGGGAGTGGCATCATCTTGACCAAGCCGAAGCAATGGCAAATGCTGGGATTGAGATTTTAGATAAGGAAGAAGAGCAGACTCAATGTCTTGCTTTATTGGCAAAAATTTCCCTAACCAAAGGGGATTTAAGCAACGCATCACGCTTAATTGAGCAGTGTAAAAATCTTCTCTCACGCTATTCGCCACACAAAGATTGGGTAACGATGTTAGATGAAGTACAGATGATCTACTGGCAGATGAGTAATGATACTTCACAGCTAGAAAGTTGGTTGGCTCAGGCACATTTCCCAAGCCAAGAACATAACCATTTTAGTCAACGTCAATGGCGCAATATCGCACGTTGCTATTTGTTACAAGAGAACTACGAGCAAGCATTAGCTATTTTAAATAGTCTGCTTAAAACGGCTTCGGTATTTAATTTGGTTAGCGATAGTCAGCGGGCTTTGATTTTGCGTAATCGTCTTTATTACCTGCAAGGCAGACCTGATCTTGCACAGCGAGATTTAATTCAAGCCTTGAGTTTAAGTCAGCAGACAAATTTTATTAGTGCGTTTGTGATTGAAGGTGATTTAATGGCACAACAGATCCGCCAATTATTGCAATTAAAAGTACTAGAAGAGTTACCAACCCATAAGGCACAGTTTATTCTACGTAATATTAACCAACATAATCGTCATAAAATAGCCCATTTTGATGAGCAGTTTGTGAAGGCTTTACTGGAAAATCCACAAGTACCTGAACTACTGAAAATCAGCCCACTCACTCAACGTGAATGGCAGGTGTTGGGCTTGATTTATTCTGGGTACAGTAATGAACAGATCTCACAAGAATTAGTTGTTGCGATCACCACGATCAAAACGCATATTCGCAATCTTTATCAGAAAATAGGCGTGGCAAACCGTAGCGAAGCGATTGAATACACCCGTAGTTTGTTGAGAATGATGGGGTATAGTTAGAAAGGGAAATGTACTTTTTAATGAAATATGTAGGGCGGGCAGGGATGCCCACCCTACGATAAATAATGTTATTTCTTCCAAATTCGCTGTTGGTAATCTCTAATTGAGCGGTCTGAACTAAATACGCCTAATCTAGCGGTATTTAGAATAGTTGCCTCTGTCCAAGCGGTGCGATTTTGGTAACGTTTTGCCACCTCTTTTTGTGCCTCACGGTAGCTGGCAAAGTCCGCTAACACACAGAAGTAGTCCTTATTTAACATATCATCCACTAACGGCTCAAAGCGTGTTTTATCCCCTTCTGAGAAAGTGCCGTCTGCAAGAGCATCAATTGCCTGTTTTAATACCTCATTTTGCTCATAGTACGCTTTTGAGCGATAGCCTTTGTCACGTAATTCACGTACGGTTTCAACGGTATGCCCGAAGATCACCACATTTTCTTCCCCTGCGTATTCAGCAATTTCCACATTGGCGCCGTCTAAAGTACCTAAAGTAATTGCGCCATTTAATGCCAGTTTCATATTGCCCGTACCCGAAGCCTCTTTACCTGCAAGGGAAATTTGCTCAGATACATCAGCCGCAGGAATAATTTTCTCCGCAAGACTGACACGGTAATCAGGTAGGAATGCCACCTGTAATTTACCTTGCATATCAACATCGTTGTTAATCACTTTTGCCACATTGTTGATCGCTTGAATAATCTGTTTCGCCATAAAGTAACCTGGGGCTGCTTTACCGGCAAAGATAAACAGACGAGGCACAAAATCTTGCTGTGGATTTGCTTTCAATTCTTGATAAGTAGCAATGATGTTCAACAAATTAAGATGTTGGCGTTTATATTCGTGGAAACGCTTAATTTGTACATCGAATATCGCCTCACAATTCACTTTTAGACCGATTTCTTGCTCAATATAATCGGCTAATTGCTGTTTGTTGTGTTGCTTGATTTCGCTGTAAGCGGTTTGGAAAGCAGGATCTTTTGCAAATTTTTCGATCTGGCGCAGTTGCTCAAGATCTTGTGTCCAATCGCCTTCGATATGTTGATCAAGCAATGCACTAAGTTTCGGGTTCGCTTGGCGGATCCAACGACGTGGGGTAATACCGTTAGTAACATTATGGAAACGCCCTTTGAATAAACGAGCATAAGCAGGGAAGAGATCGCTTACCACTAAATCCGAGTGGATTTGCGCCACGCCATTCACCGCAAATGAACCCACTACACATAGGTTTGCCATACGTACTCGGTGGTTCATTAACACCGCCGTTTCTTGCCATGCTTTCGCAAATTCTTCTTCGCTAAATTCTTGCTGAACTTGGTGATAAAGCTGGTTATTGATACGCTCAATAATCATTAAATGGCGTGGTAGTAGGGTTGCCACTAGATGTTGATCCCACTGCTCTAATGCCTCTGGCAATAGGGTATGGTTGGTATAGGCAAAGGTTTTTGAACAGATTGCCCACGCTTGTTGCCAGTTGAGATCGTATTCATCTAGCAATAAACGCATTAACTCAGGAATGGCAATCGCAGGGTGAGTATCATTGAGCTGAATAACTTCAAATTCAGGGAGTTGCTCTAAAGTGCGACCTTGGGCAAGATGATTACGTAGAATATCCGCCACAGAACAAGCACAGTGGAAATATTGCTGCATTAAGCGTAAGAGTTTGCCGTTTTGGTGATTATCGTTTGGATAAAGTACTTTGGTCAGTTTTGCCGCATCAACCACTTTTTGTTCGGCATCTAAATATTCGCCTTCATTAAATTGGGCTAAATCAAACGCCGTTTCGCTATAGCCTTGCCATAAACGTAATGGCTGTTGCACACCTTTATAACCGGCTACAGGTAAGTCGAATGCTTCACCAAAGATCGTCCATTCCGGTTTCCATAAATATTTATCGCCAGATTGGTGCCATACTTCACCACCAAAGCCAGCAGTTTGGCGGAAATCAGGGCGGTGATATTGCTGTAAATAGAAATCACGTTGCCAACCGTCGCCCTCTTCACGTTGTTCGCCAGCCCAACCAAAACTCTGTTTAAATAAGCCGTATTGATAATGTAAACCATAGCCGACCGCAGGCTGTGAAACACTTGCCATTGAGTCTAAATAGCAAGCGGCTAAACGCCCTAAACCGCCATTTCCTAAAGAGGGATCACGCTCTTGCTCTAAGATATCCACAAGGTTTTTGCCATATTGAGCGATTAAGCTATCCACATATTGATAAACACCTAAGCTCATTAGGTTATTGCCAAGTAAACGCCCGATAAGGAATTCCATTGAGAGATAATTGACTTTGCGAGTATCCGCAAGCGGTGGGTTTTTCGGGAAATGTTGCAAGATAGTATGCTGGCTCACTTGAGCGATAAGTTGATACCATTGCGTATCAGAAAGTTGATTTGGATTGAGAAAACGTTCCGTACAATATTGATTTAAACTTTGTTCAAACTGCGTTTGAAATAAGCTGGTTAGCGACATAATTACTCCATTAAAGACTTAAATTTATACTCAAGCATTATGCGCAAAAATAGCAAGATGTAAATCATTCTTGAGGGACGAATATGGGGAGGAGAGATCGGGAGGATAGATATATTTTTAGAAAATAGGCACAAATATTTGTGCCTATTAATCAACTTGTTAGAATACTTTATGTGGTGCCACATGCCCAACATCTTCTTGGCGACCTACAATTTGTTTAAAAGTATCGAGTAATTCCTTTTTATTGCGTGCTGAATGATAGTTTTCCTTACCGACACAATTTTCCCAAGATTGCTTTTGTTCGCCATCTAAAGAATAACCGAAAGCAACAAAATGGATTCTTGTTGGTCTGGATGGGTGATTTTTGTCCTGTAGCTTATCTACTTGAATTCTGATAGCTTTACAAGCCCCTTGATCCAACAGCTTTCGTGTAATCTCCATTTCAGGAATCTTATAAGCTGCCATAGTATTTTTATCTCCATAAATTTCATCGCGTCCATCTGATAATATCAATAGGATACGTTGGGTATTAGTTTGTAATTTTGATGGTTGAGCTTTCTCTTCCATGTTTTTATCCATCAATAAATTTGCACCAACAAGTAAGCCAGAGCTAGATAAAGTTGCTCCTAAAGGCATTATTTGACTAAGCGCACTATTCAGTTGATTTCCTTCATTTTTTTTATACCATTTTTCGCTGGTTGTTGTCGTAGCATAGTTATTGCTTGCTAGGCACCATGAATTTTTAGGGAAACTAATTTCATAATTGCGAGCTCTGCCATTAAAGTTATAAATATCTTCTATAGTTTGGGGGTAATTAATTTGTTCGTTTAATAAACTAAGAAACCTTCCATATTCGGTGGTTCCTTCCCCTCGAGATATTTTATAGTTCCAATAGTCCAATAGTGATCCTGTATATTCTAAAGGTTGATAGTATCTTCTATGATAAGAATTGTAGACATAATAATTATGATAATAAGATGTACGACGAAATAGCTCAGTATTACCAGATCTTGTTAATATATAGGGTAATACACATTCTCGTTGATTACCGACTTGGCTTGCACCAAATGCAAAAGAGGCAAAACGGATACGATTGTAAGGGCTTACATCAGCGCTATTAGTATCCAATAATTCTTTACCAATATCAGCAACTACTTCTCTTAAAACCTGAATTTTACTTTTAGAGTCTCCTCCCGAAGCATTATTATCATTCATCGAACCAGATAAGTCTGTAACTAACATTAAGTCTATCGGTGCGATTGCGTCTAAAATTTTACCGGTAAAAACTTGCTCAGATGCCATAGTAACTTGGGGGGGAAATGTCAAACTTGTGCCATTTAATGGTAGCCATGAAGGGCGATCAATATCCCCTTGTGCCCAGCAACTGACTACTCTTTGAGATGAATGCTGTTTTGTTTCGCATTCATAGTCAAAATCACGCGGAATTTTTACATCCGGAAGATAGGCTTGTACATAACTTTTCAATAGCTGTTGATCGCGATTATAGGCTTTTGCAACTTTTGCACATTGAAATTGGTTTTTATCCTTACATAATTCTTTAAAGGCTTCATCGGTTATTGTACTTACAGTATCTTGTTGATTATTAAAATACTGATGTTTGGTTAGCTCATCACTACGTACCCTATTGGCTTCTGCTGATACTGCCAAAGCCCCTTGCTCCATACCCTGTGAAAGGCGAGCTTTATCTAATAATATTCCTGAACCATCTACGGAAAGCGCAATAATGCCTAATAGTACAAAACCTATTCCAGCCATAAAAACAGAGTATACTCCTTGCTCATTTCGGCAGAAATTTTGTAAATGTTTAGTGATGATTTTTTTATATAACATAAGGCTCCCCACTTACCTTCCTACGCCGATTGAAGAAGAACGAATGATATGATCTGAATAATTATTTTCACGTAATAAAAAATATTTAAATGGGCTTGTTACAGGTATACACAGTGTTACTTGGTAAACAGACAGCTGTTGGCGATTTTCCAATCTGTTTGATTGTGAGTAAGGGGAGAGTTCTTTTTTCAACGAGCTTCCAGGGTGGCAAGATTTATTTCCTAGTTTGATAATAGGATTCACAGATCCATCAGATTTATGTGTTAATTGTTCAATAGAAAGCTGCACCTTTTGGCTTTCTGGATCGTCATATAGTAGTTTTCCTGCTATTTTTTGTAGTTTGCTAACATCTTCAACAGTAATTTCTGATGATTTAGCATAAAAGCGACTACGCTCTTTTAATACATTGACCAAGGAATAGCTGACAGTGTCCAATTTCCCCATCGTTGAACGAGATAAAATGAGATCCACCATGAATATTAACATCGAGCCCAGAAGTAGTAGCATAAAGGCAAATTCTACCGTTACTGATCCTAGGTTATTTTGTTTAAATTTTTTGAATAAATTAGTGTTTATCTTTTTTTTCATATTCTTGTACTATCACAAATTTTCGGATAAAAATCGGCTTTGTTAGTACATCAGGTACGATAGGAATCCATTTTTTGTATTCATATCGAACACTATATTCAGCCAATTGTGCTTCTTTTGAATCAAATGCTCTTTCTTTGCCTCTAAATATGTCATGAATTAGATCATCAGGGCTATCTGCATATTTCACGTCTATAGTGATAATTTTGTCAGTACTATTACCAAAATGAAGTGTTGACCATAATTTCCCTTCTTTTAAACGTTTCTCAAATGCGTCTTTATAGTCAAAAGGTCGTTCAGGATTGTTATCATAATAGCCGTAAGCATCAATTCGAGCTAAACGTGCAGATTCAGCAACTGCCAAATCTAAATAGGCAGAAATCAATGCTATTCGTGCTAATTCAAAGAAAAGAAGTACGATAAATAGAAAAATACCAATAGTTAAACTGAATTCAACTGTTGTGGCGGCTGTTTTATCTTTTAAGAATTTCTTTAACATATCATTCCTTTTTAGTGAAATATGTTATTCATGAATGTTGTTAAATGGAAAACGTAAAAATGATTTATCGAACTTGTAGTACTCGTCCAACTCGTAATTGGTATGGTTTTCTTAAGTTATTTAATGCAGCGATTTGGTTTACACTAGCACCAGTCAAGAACGATACCAAGTAAACAGTGTCTCTTTTACCAACTGTATAAGTACTGTCTGTATGGCAACCCTTTTGCATTTGTTTGTAGACAGGTAGGTTATTTGGCCCTCGTACAACTTGGCAATTGTTTACAGATTCTGCGTTTACATTATCTATGAAGTTTGCTGGCTGCTCATAGTTCTGCTGAGAGGTGAAAGTCATCTGCGGTGTGGAGTACATTGCCACCATAGGTGTTTTTTTTACCTTTCTCAATGATTCGATCAACTCCTTTGGTGATGCTGAAAGATTTTCTTTCTCAATAATCTTGGTAGCATCATCTGAACGCCCAGCTTTAACTAACGCTAATACTAAGTTATATACCAATTTAGGTGGCTTAACGCCGTTAAGGTATTGTGGCATGAGTAATCCGACAGCTTTATTGTAGTCCTCACTAAGTATATGTAGCATAGCTAAATTATTTAGTGCCACACTATCATTGATAAAGTTTTCTCTGGCAGAAATAATATCTTGATAAGCATTATTAAAATCACCGACATTAGCATAGGAAACACCACGCAGGTTGTATGCTTCACTATTTTTAGGACTTTGCTGAATTAATGATGTGGCGGATTGAATTGCTTCGTTATAATTTGCAATTAAAATTAATGCTCTAATCTGCAATAATTTTGCTTGTTCTGACATTCGATTTGGTTTACTCAATAATGGTTTAAGGTAAATCAATGTTGACTCGCCATCATTCAAATTATAATAGCTATCAGCTAATTTATAACGGACTTCGTCATTTTCTTGTTTTTGTAAACTGTTACGATAAAGATCAACCAGCAGAACATAATTTTCTGTGGTTTGATATAACTTTTCTTTTTGTTTAAAATCACTACTAAAATTATTTGAGTTGATCGAAGAACAACCTGTGATAAATAATGCTATTACAGCTAAATAAACATACTGTTTAAACATAATAATTCCTTATAAAAATCTCATTACAATAAAGTAGGTAAAATACGCATTGCGCCTGGTGCTACAATTAAAATAACAATTGGGAACATAATTAACAAAATAAGTGGGACACTCATTTTTGCAGCGAGTGAGCCTAATTTTTCTTCTATCGCTAATAATTGAATATCCCTAATATCCGCACTTAATTGGATTAAGTGATGATAAATCGAAGAGCCAAAATTTAAACTTTGTAATAATACGGTACAAAACATTTTGACTTCGGTCGTTGGTAAAGAAATGGATAGCTCCGTAATTGCTGCTTCTAAACCAATCACTTCTGACTTACGAATTACACGTAAAATCAATAATGAGAGATCTTTATTCAATGTTGCAAAATCTTCTCCAACTTGTTTCATTGCAGCTTCTAATGCGATCCCAACTTGCAAGTTAACAGCGACTAAATCAATAAAACCTGGCATATCTTCCATAATTTTCTTAATTTGTCGCCTAATTAAAAAATTACACGCAAAAGACGGAATAAAAATAAATGTCACCAAGATTCCCATAACAATCATTGCTAAATCGGTGGAAGAAACGTCTCGATTAAATAAGTAAATTATTCCAGAAACAAGTGTAATGGCTAAAAATTTAATACGCACATTCTTATCTAGTGTATAGAAGAATTTAGTCCAGTAATTGTTTTGAATCAGTAGTGTTTCAATTTCTATTCTTTGTTTTGTTTTTGTTTCAACTTTTTCCTCAATAACAAAATTATCTAACGAAAGTAGCTTTTTTTTCTTGGCAACATTAGCTTTTGCCCAAAATGCATAACCGAGAACAAAAAAACCAAACAGAATAACGACAAGATAAATTAAGACAAAATAACTCATGACGCTCTCCGCATTAACATCCAAATGGTAAACAGACCTAATAGTTCGCTACCTATAACATAGTAGAAAATCATCCTACCACTTGGATCATTTAATAAGAATTCAAAATCCTGTGGCATTGAAAATCGCATAAAGAGCATAAAGGCAACAGGGAAACATGCTACGATCATCGCAGACATACGCGCTTCGGAAGTTAATACCTTTTTACGCTTTTCCATTTTCTTACTATCTGCGATAACTCTTGATAAACGTGAAATAACTTCTTTTAATTGACTACCACGTGATAAGTTTAATTTTATAATAATAATAAAGTAGTAATATTCTTTATATTTATAGCGTTTGTAACTGTCTTCAAATACCGAATCAACATCTTCCCCGATTGCTAAACGTCGGTAAATATTTCTAAATTCATGTCCCAATGGTCCTTGAATATTTGCACCACAGCGTTCCAATGCTTGCATTAATCCAATTCCAGCTGAAATTGCTGAATTGACTACTTGGATCACTTCTGGAAAAGATTCTTCAAATACTTTGCGGTTATCATGCTTACCTATTACCCAAACAACAGAAATAAACGCAACTAACATACCGCTAATAAAACAGAAATCGCCAAGCTTGAAGAAGAACCGATTGGATATAAATAATACAATACCAATAAATAATGCCACCATACTATTTCTACCCAAATTATCAGGGTTATTGCGAGTAAAGAAATTAAGCCATTCTTTAATAATTTCACGAATATGAGCTAAAGTGGCATAAGCGAATTGTTGCTTATTTGTTGAAGCATAAGGTGAAATTAGTTTTTTAGTTCTCTTCAAATTGTACAAAGCAAAGATAATCAACAAGAGGCCAAATAAAATGATGATGTAATATAAAATCACTGTTGCTCTCCAAAAATTTGCTTAAGTTCATCTGATAGATTAAAGACATTGGCATTTTGGGCCACAATAGAGTAACTATTTAAACCGTGGCAGATGAATTCACCAGTAATTTTGCCGTTAGCATCGCGATATTTGTTTGGTTTATAGCTGAATATATCTTGCATGACGATTTGGCCTGTTTCCATTCCCATCAATTCGGTAATATTCATAATCTTACGCGAACCATCATTTAAGCGTGAAACTTGAATAATAATATTTACGGCTGAAGCAATATTACGGCGAATAGCTTCTAAAGGTAATGAAGCACTTGCCATCATTACCATACTTTCTAAACGAGCAGTTGCATCACGTGGGCTATTTGCGTGTAGGGTTGACATTGAACCATCATGACCTGTGTTCATTGCTTGTAGCATTTGGAATGCTTCTGCACCACGACATTCGCCAACAATAATACGCTCAGGACGCATACGTAGCGCATTGATTACTAAGTCCTGCATATTAATTTCACCAGTATGTTCGACCCCAGCTAAACGAGTTTCCAAACGTACTACATGAGGCTGTGCTAAACGTAATTCAGCCGTATCTTCAAGGGTTAAAATACGTTCATCAGGTGAAATATAAGAAGAAAGAGCATTTAGTAGAGTTGTTTTACCTGACCCAGTACCTCCCGAAATAATAATATTAATACGTGAACGAGCAGCAATAATGAGGAAATTTGCCATTTCTAATGTCATTGAGCCAAAGTCAACTAACTCTTGTAAACTGCGCTTTGATTTGCTGAATTTACGAATTGACATTGATGTACCATCTAACGCAATAGGTGCCACAACTACGTTTAAACGGCTACCATCTGGCAAACGTGAATCTACGAGGGGCATACTTTCATCGATACGTCGCCCAACTTTGGCAACTAGGCGTTTAGCGATATCGGTTAGCTGGGCATTATTAATAAAACGTTTATTGGTTTTTTCTAAGATACCAAAACGTTCCACCCAAATATCATCAGGACCATTGACCAAAATATCGTTGACAGTATCGTCTTCCATAAGCTCGCGAATTGGGCCATAACCTCCAATTTCATCTACGGCATCTTCTGACATCATTCGCGAATCAGCTAAATTCACAGGGATACGGTTTTCAGCTGAAATGCGTGAAATATCTTGTTGTAGCAGAGTAATTAATTGTTCGCGGTCATCTATTAATTCATCTAAGGTATCAATATTAATATTTTTTAATAGTTGCTCACGGAAAAAGGCCCGGGTTTTCATATCTAGCATGATTTACTCCCTATTTATTCATAAAATAACGGTAAATTGCGACAAATAAACTCTTGCTCTGTTTTTTCTGTTGGCGAGAAATCATACCTAATAAACTCATTACTAAACGATTTATTGCGGTTTTACCTATTTTGTTAAATTCCGTATCAACTGCTTTATCACTTGTTTTACGAATAAAAGGCAATATAAAATCAATAGGGTGTTCCAATAGACGCTCAATATCTGCAATGGCCATTAAGCGCGATAATTCAGAACGATGGTCATTAATACAGACAAATACTCGTCGTGGCTTTGGTTGTGCTTGCTGAACGCGCTTGTATTCATCAAGGAATTGTTTAGCTGTACGGAGTGAACTTAGGCGACGCTCAATTACTAGTACAAAATTACTGCCTTGCTCTAATAATGTGGCAAATTCTTCTTTTTTCTTATTAAAAATAGGCAGATCATGAATAATAAAGTTGAAACGCGCAAGGGTATCTTCTTTAAGCTTATTTATATCACCAATCATCAACCGCAAATTAGAATCAAATTCTGTTTGCGTACCTGG
This sequence comes from Pasteurellaceae bacterium 15-036681, assembly GCA_002002485.1. Taxonomy (GTDB): domain Bacteria; phylum Pseudomonadota; class Gammaproteobacteria; order Enterobacterales; family Pasteurellaceae. Next base: position 16,026 of record MQVI01000024.1, on the reverse strand, counting down.
TAAAATACGTTTACCAAAGGCTAAATCTAAATCTGGTGTACCTGAATCGTGTTGAACTAATAGAACAGGTACTTTTTTCTTATTCGCAATTAAAGTTGCTGTATGGCTACTAATTAATGTATTACCAATACCACCTTTACAGCCTAGTATATGAATATTGACGGATGTTCTTGTTTTCGGAGTCGATACTCCCTTGATTACTTGCTCAACCATTTGCTGTGTTTGAGAAGCTAAATGGTAGTAAAAAATACCTTGGTCTAAAAACTGTTGCGCTAAACTAATAGAATCATTATCGCCCACAACAGTACACCAAATATTTTGTGGAATTAATCCATAAATACCATTCACTATAGATTGTACATCGTCACTATGAATTGCCCCTACATCTAAAACAATTCCTAGAATTTCTTCCGCTGAAAAACTTAAGTTAGTATCTCCAAAAAAATCAGAATCAAGGGCATCCACGTAATCAATACCATTGATTCTTAGTTGCTGACTAATATTATCTCGTACTGCTTCACGTTGGGATATAACCACAATTTTTCTTGCGCTGTTAGTATTGAATGTTGTTCTTTTTTCTAATAATAACATATAGTTACCTTTATCTTTTCCAATATTACCCTTAACTCTATTAGGTATTTCTATGATGAATTACTGAATAAATCCACCTTGCTCTAAGAACGTGGCTACTTTCTTTTTAGCACTTGGCTTGGTAACAGGATCTAAATTAAAGAAGCGCTGTAAATTAGCCGTTCTTTGGAAGTTCGGATAAGCAATTTGATGCTGGTTTACAGGGTTAGTGAAAGTGACTGTTGCCACAATTACTAGTTCGCTTTTAGTTCTTGATGTACTCGCATTGCGGAATAACGCCCCTAACATAGGTACATCACCTAATACAGGCACTTTTGATAAACCCTCAATATCATCAGAACTTAATAAGCCACCTAGAATAAAGCTTTCACCATTGTTTAATTCAACGATAGATTTAGAACGGCGAGTTTTAAAGATAGGAATGGTCCCTTCTTGGTATTTATACTGACCTGCAATTGAACTCACTTCTTGCGCTAAAGCCATACGAATACGGTTATTTTTCATCACTTTTGCACCTACTGACATTTTGATCCCATACTCTTTGTAGGTTACTGTAGCTTGATCTCGACCTTGTGTCACAAATGGCACTTCTCCGCCTACTAACAAATCAGCGGTTTCGCCTGAAAGCATTGACATATTAGGTTCGGCTAGTACTCTTGCATTACTTTGAGTGTTAATTGCATCAATAAAAGCACTAAAAGTCCGTGCATTAATTCCCACAAAGCCGCCCATTGCTGATTGTGGTGCTGTTACCAAACCTTGTGCAGTGTTGTAAAAACCACCAATGACACTGCCTTTTATATTTGCCCAATTGATGCCGAGACTTTCAGATAAATCTTTATTTACTTCTACTACTGAAAGTTTCACATTAATTTGTGGCGGAGATGGTGTATCGACATTATTCACAACCCCTGCGTATTCCACTTTATCCAAGAAAGATAAATCTTCTTGGTCGCTATATTTTAATTTAGCTTTTGATACGCTTTTACCACTTCCCATAGCTTCACCCACAATGCGATTCACATTTTCTTGTTCCATTGCTGTTGGCGCTTTACCCTTAATTACATAGGCTTTACCGACTTTTTCAATCGATACATTGCTGTTTGTTAAGGTTTTTTTAATTTGTGAACTCGCATTAGAAGAAGGGGAAACATCATTTAATAGTGTATTAACTGTGATCTCATTGGTGCTTAATGGCGTACCATTATTATCGAACGCAGTTACTTCAGTTCTTCCTTCCCCTGTCGCGTAGATTACAAAAGTATAATCATCAATAATTTCATAATCTGCAATATTGGGAGCAGGAGCAAAGACAGCATCAATAGGTGCTTTAGTGCGAATAGTTTTAGATTGACCTGCATCCATAGTTAAACGTGCGCCCATTGCGACAAGCGAAAAACTTAACAGTGATACACCTACGATTGCTTTTTTTAGCAATGAAAATAAAAAAGTCGATTTACTCATAATTTATCCTTAAATTAATTTCGGCCTCTCAACGAACGTACTGAAAGTCCTCGTTTATTTAATGTTTTACTGTCAACTAACTCGCCTTGTGGTAATACTAACAATGAACGATTTTTGGTTAATGAAAAAATTTCTTTGACTAAATTTGCTTTCATACGCACACTTACGTAACCTGCGTAGTCTTTTGCTTCTTCTCTATTCGCATCTTTGTCTTTATCAAATCGGTCGATTTTAACTACTTCTAGATTTTGTAAAATCTCATCAAAACGTTGTTGTTCAGCATTACGAGAAAAATCTTGCTGTTGGGCAAATAAGCCAACAATATCACCGCTTTTTAGAGTGTCTAAAACAAATTGGTTTTCTAAACGAATATAAACGCGAAAAACTACTTCATCTTTGCCTACAGTGTAGAATAAAAAACGTTCATCTGAGGGAGATATTAAGGATGATTTTGCTAAAAAGTGACCGCTTGCAGCGTGTTCTGAAAGTAAGAAACCGTCTAAGCCAGTGGTATTTTGCAGTAACAATTCTGATATATCTTCATCAGCTAACGAACTAGTTACTTCAATTTGTAGTTCATTAATTTGATAATCTTCTGGTTTTAAGATACTGCCTGCCGATAGACTTTTACTTGCCATAGCAAGTTTAATATTCTTTTTTTCCTGTGCAGTAGTTTGTGGGGACGTGCTTTCAGTAGTATTAGCTTGTGGCTCGGATTCTGTTGGTAACATAAATAAGCCACCTAAGCCGACTAACAACACTAAAACAGAAATGAAAAATAAAATGCGATAGTTCACAATAACCTCTACATATTAATTTAAGCTCCATATCGTGAACAAAAAACCACAACTAATTGCAACACCATACGGTAAACCTTGGGTTTTAATATTTTGGCGAAAGAAAATCCATCCAATAAGAATCAGTAGAAAGCCAAAAAAAGAGATAAAAAACAGCAATGGTACAACCCCTTGGCTTGGTATGGCTAACATTAGTACCGCTAATAGTTTAATATCGCCAGCACCAATTACTTTTAAACTAAACAGTAAGAACCCAATTACTAAGGTTGCTAAAGCATTTAAAATAAAAATTTCGCCATAGAATATGTAGGCAAAGGGCAACATCAAAGCTAATAGCACTAATACGCTATGATTGCTGATCTGCCGTTGCTGAATATCTGACCATGAGATCATAGCCAGAATAAAAATGATACCTAAGGTAAGAAAAATAATCATATAAAAACACCCATTCATATTATTAAACTACAATAAACATGAATGGGTAGGTACCAAGTAACTATTTATCTCCAGTACCAGTAGTACCAGTAGTGCTTCCAGTACCAGTAAATCCATCAATCTTTGATGTTAAGTCATTGAATTTAGCTACTAATTTACCGATAAAAGTATTTTGATCGCTTGAATTGCCAAATACTAATACTACTACAGCACCCATTGCTAATGCGATTAAACCGTACTCAATTGCAGTTACACCACGCTCATCTTTTTTGAAATTATGAAAAGCTTCTGTTACTGCAATATATGCTTTGGTTGTTAGATTAAACATAGTAAAAGATCTCCTTTAAATTGTTATTGTTAATATTTAATTAAGACATTGTTAATGTTTAAGTAAATATTAATAGATTTCCATGCTTTTGAAACATCTCTATCAAAAGCTGGAAAATTATAAACACTAAAAAACAAAAAAGATACATTTATTTACCATTTATTTACCAATATTTACGATTTAATGGCTGTAATTTTCACTGGTTTGACAAGTTTTACTGATTTTTACGGTGAGAGTCGTATATGTGTTGCCATTTGTGATGATATGAAATTATCAAAAGTGATAATTTAACTTACATAATCGATTTTTTAACAAATCTTGCATCTATTCGTACGTAACTTGTAAAGTGTTATAGAGGGATTCGATTTGTACTCTATACTCGTGTTTTGTATTTTTAGATTTACTAAATTTACATTTTTGTATGTGAATTTAGCCGGTGAAGAGGGGATTCGGGTATATGTAGGATATTGATGTAAAACTAGGCATGATGCTACTCCCCATGCCTAGTTGATCTAAGGTATTCTAGAATTTATAGCTCACATTCGCTGTAACTTTACGTCCTTCTCCGTAGAAACACGCATAGCTACAACCGCTGATATATTTTTTATCTGCAAGGTTAGAGATATTTACGCGAGTTTCCCAGTTTGGAGAAAGAGAATATTTCGCAGTCAAATCAACCAAAGTTCTTGCAGGCACTCGAATATTCGCATTGTTGTAACCATCAATCTCAGTTGGATTTGTACCGGTGTAGCGTACACCTGCACCGAGAGTTAAACCTTCAAGAGCATTATTTTTAAAGGCATAGTTTAAGAATGCAGAGTAAGTATGGTTTGGCTGTAATGGCGTATCTGCGCGTTCTTTATCTAGCTGATAAGTTTGTGCAAAGACATAACTATACGCCAAAGAGGCTGATAAAGATTCTGTGATATTTAAATCCGCTTGAACTTCAACGCCACGATTTTTCTGTTTCTCAACTTGAGCCATCGACGTTACATCACCACTACGGCCTGCAACTAAAGCATTCTTCTCTTTTAAATCGAAGTAAGCAACAGAGATTTGACCATCAACAAATGATGGTAAGTATTTGAAACCAACTTCATATTGTGTACCTTCATACGGCTTATAGATAGTTGAGCTATTTGAGGCATTATCTAAGCTACCTGAAAGCGGACGGAATGATTCCGAATAGCTGAAATAAGGCGCAATACCAGCGTCTGTCATATACATAACGCCTGCTGAATAAGTGGTGTGATTTACTCGGTTTTCTGATTTTGTACCACGAATATCACTATATCCTTTAACAAAATCACGTCTAATACCCCCTGTGACAGTGAGTTTATCATCTAAGCGGAATTGATTTTGTAAGTAAAGACCTAATTGGCGTTGCTTATCTTGATAAACAGGTACGTCTGTGCGACTCACGCCTGTCGTTACTAATTCAGTAACGTTATAATCAGCTGAAGGCCAAGGGAAATCATATACCCCATTTACATTGCTGTGTTGGTAGTCTAAGCCCCCTGTTAAGGTATTGCTAATACGGTCTGATTTCCATTCTTTGCTGATTCGATTATCGATAGTATGTGTTTTGGTTTTGCCATTTGCATACAAAAATCCTTTTTTCGCTAGCGTATCGCTTGCTCCCTTTGTTGCAGGATCCCAAGTCATTCCGTAATAGTAGGTTACATATTGATCTTTATCTGCTTGTGCAAAGCGGTAGTTTTGGCTGAAGGTTAAATCATTGGCAAATTTATGCGTAAATTCATAACCTACAGAATATTGTTTACGATTCAGATAGTTGCCATCAAATTCACCATAGTTGGTGCGACGGTCAATATTATATTTTTTCACAATATGATAAGGAGGGAAAAAGGCAGTGGTTGGCACACCAACGTCCTTTTGGACACTTGCTAACAGTGTCAGATTGGTTTTATCTGAAATATCCCAAGCAAAGCTAGGGGCAAAGTAATAGTTTTCTAGGTAAGTTTTATTTTGCTCACCTTGACGATAGTTATAGCTACCAACTAGACGATAACGCATAGTATCGTTGATTACATTACTTAGGTCACCTGCAATTCCACGTTCTGCACGATTCCCAAAAGTTGCTTTAATTTCACCTTTTGGTTCTTTGGTTGGACGTTTGCTGATGAGGTTTACTAAGCCCCCTGTTTGCGCTGAACCATAAGTTAAAGAATCTGCACCTTTTACGATTTCAACAGCTTCTAAGCCATAAATATTCGGCTCCCAACCAAAGTAGGCATTTTTATATGATGATGTTCCATCAACTCGTACACTAGCGCCTAAACCGCGAATATTAAACCAGTCATTTGTATCTAGATCTGATCCATACATTTGTGTATTAACACCTGCTTCATAGCGCAATGCTTCATCAAGTTGGTGTACTGCTTTGTCAGCTAGTTTGTCTTCAGTGATGACGTTTACTGAACGTGGGGCGATGTAGTTCACTTTTCCTGCTTTTGCAACAGAGCCCACCACACTCACTTCATCCAATACTGCAACATCACTGTTTGCGGTTTCGTTTGCCATTGCTGGCGTGATTGCGAGCATGACTGCTGTTGCAATCGTTGAATAGATAAATGTTTTTTTCATTTTAAAGTCCTTATTTTAGTGAATAGTGGACAGTGGATAATGGACAACGATTTTCACTGTCCACTTTCCACTATCCGTTTTTCGTTTAAACTCGTCTTACCATTAATAAGAAATACGTCCCCCCAAGCAGTGTTGCGACTAATCCCGCAGGCACTTCATAAGGGAATAAAATTTGTCTGCCGATCCAATCGGCAAACACCATAATTAATCCGCCTAATAACGCAGAGATTAATAGCTGCTGATAGGCTTTTTTCACCCCTAAAAAACGGGTGATATGTGGCACTAATAAACCGATAAAACTTAATGGCCCGATAATGAGCGTGGCTAATGCGGTTAGCAATGCGCTAAATAAGATCAGCACCCAACGGGTACGTTTAAGATCTAAGCCTAATGCCTGTGCCACAGGGGCTTGTAAGGCTAGCAGCTCTAACCAACGGCTAAAGGTCAAGCTGATCGCTAGTAGTACAAGGCTTGCAATTAAAAAAGGCACTGCTAATTCAGCATTAACTTGTTGAGTAGAACCTGACGTCCAAGAAATCAGCTGTTGCGCACGTAAATCGCCACTGGCGATCGCAATTCTTTGTAAGGTATCAAATAGCGCCGATAAGCTAATTCCTGTTAGCAACACTTTTTCGGGTAGCATTCCATTGCGTTGGTTAATCGCAGTGAGTACCAATAACGCCACAAAAGCACCGATAATCCCTGCTATCCAAAAGGTTGCGCTTTGCTGTGCCGAAAATAGAAATAGCACCGCTAAAATACCCATACTAGTACCCGATGACACCCCTAGTAATTCAGGGCTTGCCATTGGATTTAGGGTTAAGCGTTGTAACAGTACCCCTGCGACTGCAAGTAAAATCCCGACCGCTAACGCAATTAAAATGCGTGGATAACGTAGCTCAAACAGCGGGGCATAGAATTGGTTAAATTCAAGCCATTTCCAACCGCTTGTCTCTTTGCCAAGGGTTAGTGCAATTAACACAGAAAGCATTAATCCGACTAATAACAGCACCAAATAAATTGGTTTAAATTGGCGGTTAATCGGCTGATTTTGCTCAGTTAAACGCCCTGTATTTTGGATAGTTCTAAACATTAACCAGAGCAATAATGGCGTACCCAGTAGCGATGTAACAGCCCCTGTTGGTAGGTTAATCCCTTTAAAATGCGCCAATAGCTGTAAGCTCAAATCGGTAATTGCCAGTAACAGTGCACCGCTCACAAAAGCTCCAATTAACTGACCTTTGAAAGTACGAACGCCAAGCTGACGGACGATAGTCGCTGCTGCAAGTCCGATAAAGCCAAGCATTCCCACGGCACTGACCACACTCGCAATCAAGTAAGCGGCAACTAGCACCCCGATTAAACGTAGGCGATTGACGGGTACACCAAGACTTTGAGCATTGCTATCATTTAGCGATAAAATCGTAAAAGGGCGGATTAAGGCTGCAATAATCAGCACACAAGGCACCGCTTGTAGCATAAGCCATTGCGAATCTCGCCAACTTTCTTGTGCCAAAGAACCTGCGCCCCATTGCGCTAAACCGCGCGACTCTTCAGGGTAGAACAGCATCATCAACGCTGAAAACGAGCCAAAATAGAGATTAACCACCAAGCCTGCTAAAATCAGCAACAATGGCGACATGGTTTTACGCATTGCCAGTGTTAGAACTAAGATTAAACTTAACCCTGCACCGACAACTGCCACAACACTGGAACCCAATTCGAGTAATTGTGGGGCAAAAATTGCGCTAATAAATAGCGCAAATTGCGAACCTGCGCTGATCCCAAGGGTATTATCCGAGGCAAGCGGATTTGCCATAACTTGCTGTAATAAAAGGCTAGCAAATCCTAAAATTCCCCCTGCCAATAGGGCGATAGTAATGCGTGGCAAGCTATAACTTTGGATTAATAAAATCTCAAGGTTATCGGAATATTGAAATAGCTCTGTAAGGCTTGCACCTTGCGGTAATAACGCATTCAGCAGGGTTGTGGTTAATCCCACAAATAATACGGCTAGAGCGACAAAAAAGAGTTTTGTTTGAGCTACCATTTATCGCCTCCATTGATTAACCCATTAGCAAAAATCTCCGCAAAACGCTGTGCCGAAGGAATACCGCCATAAGTCCACACAGTTGGTAGTACTAAGGGATCTTTCGCCATCTCTAAACGTTGCCAAAAGGTATTGTGTTGCAATGCACTTTTAATATTGTAGGGATAAGGTTTTACTACTACAAAACGAGTATTGTTCGGCAATTTCGCTAGTTGGGTGACTTCAATCCACTCAAAGCCCCAGTTGTTGTGGGAACCTGTCCACGCATTGTTAAAACCAAGCTGTTTTAACACCGCACCAAAAGGGCTGTTTTCCGCATAAATTCGCAAATGGCGGGTATCGCTAAATTGCACAAGGGCGATAGGGCGGTCAATAAAATCAGCTACAAGCGGTTTAATTTGCGCCATTTTTTGCAAATAGCTGTTCAGTAACTTTTCGGCACTTTCTGGTTTTTCGATAAGAGTGGCGATCTGCTGGGTTGCCTCCACCACATTTTGCCAAGCGTCACCTTCCTTATAAAAATCGACTAAATGCACCTTACCGAATTTCTCCAACATTGGTGAAGTTTGCCCATAGAAAGAAGAGTTGATAAACACCAAGGGTTGAGCATCAAGCTGTTTGGAAAGCGTCCAAAGTTGTTCAGGATTAGGTTGTAAACGAATGCCTAAGTCCATTACTGAATTAGGTAGTTTAGGTTCTGCCACCCAAGTTTTATAACTCTCCACATCCCCCACCGCACGCGGTTGTTCGCCTAAAGCAATAAGGGTTTCCGCAACCGTCCAGTCTAGTGTGGCAAAGTCGCGATTTGGCTCGCCAGCGGAAAGGGGGGTAGCAAGAAGTAGGGATAAAATAGCAAGAAAAATGCTGGCGCGAGCGTCTCGCTCGTGCCCAAAGTTAAGCTTTTTTAAGCACGAGTGGGACGCTCGCGCTAGCTGTATTGATACTTTACGCCACCACATCTTAATAAAAACTCACTGGTCGGTTGGTTTCAGGGTGATTGATCACATTTAGATCGATCCCATAGATCGCTTTTAGAGAAGAACTATTCACAATTTGATGAGCATCACCTTGCGCCAGTAATTTTCCACTATGCAACGCCACCAAATGATCGCAATAGCGAGAAGCAAGATTAATATCGTGGATCACAATTATCACCCCTAAATTTAGCTCTCGACTTAATTTATGGATAAGCTCCATCACTTCCACCTGATGGGCAATATCAAGAGCAGCGAGGGGTTCATCAAGCAGTAAAAATTTACTCTGTTGAGCCAACAACATAGCCAGCCAAATACGTGAGCGTTCGCCGCCAGACAGCACATCAACGGACTGTTCCGCAAACTGTTCCGTATGAGTAAGTTTCATGGCTAATTCAACCGCTTGGTTATCTTCAGCTTTGTTGCGCCCAAATAGACCATTCCACGCATAGCGTCCCATTGCAATCAGCTCTTTGGCGGTTAAATTTGTGGTATTGGGGAGATGCTGGGGAAGATAAGCAACGTTTTTGGCAAAATCGCGATGTGACCAATGCTCTAGCATTTTATTATCGAATTGAATAGATCCACTAGAAAGAGGTTGCTGTTTAGCGAGAAGTTTTATAAGGGTAGACTTTCCAGAGCCATTGTGACCAATTAAACCATAAACTCTTCCTTGCTCGAAACACAATGAAATAGGTTGTAGTAAAGTGCGGTTAGGAATAGTAAAGCTTGCCTGATCGACAATAAACACAAGGACCCCGAATAAAAAATGAAAATAGTTCTCAAAATTGAATTTGTGCTATTTTAATTGAAAACTATTTGCATTAGAATAGTCTTTTGTTTTTTTTCTCTCATTTTTATGAATTTGCTATTTACTAGCTCGGAACTCAATAATCTTCGCCAGCATCTCTTTTCTGAACGCCTTGAATATAGCCGTAATTTACTAACTTTTGTTGATAAATCTGCACATCTTTCGAATGCATTATTCTTTCAGCAGCTTTATCACGAAGCAGTTCCCATTGAATATACAGCAATACTTCATGAACCTCGTAAAGCAACGATTTCGGTCTGGCAACGATTCTGGCTAAATGGCTTTGTGATGCACTGGGTGTGGTTTTTACATAAATACAAGCTCCATTTGGTGTTGAGTGAGCATAATACTGCTCTTGAGTTAAGTGCAAGTGGTGAGTTAAAGGGGTTTATTGTCAATTTAAGCCGCACGCCGATTCGTAAAGCTGAAACTAATGAGCAAATTGTGCAGGCCTATCGTCAGCTTAAAAATTTTCTGGTACCAATTTTCCAAAAATTAAATGCTTATAGCCGCTTAAATGAATCGGTATTTTGGCATAACTGCGCCAATTTGATTGAGTTTAGCTTAAAAGAGCTAGAGGCAGATGGAGTAGATATTTCTCATACTTATCAACATATTTTGCTAAATAAAAAGTGGGATGAATATGAATGGTCACCGTTTTATAACGCAGTGGAATATGTCGATTTTCCAGAATTGCCTTTCCCACAACCAGTTAGATTAAGAAAAGTTTGTTGTCATGCCCATTTGGATAAGAAGTACGACTATTGCGGAAATTGCCCGAAGTTGAAGAAATTAGACAAGAAAGAGTTGGATGGATTGATTAAAAAGTGGGGGGCGTAAGTATTATATCTACTAGCTATGAGGGAAATATTCATTATGAGCATAGATAGATACTGCCAAATCTCCCCTAACCCCTCTTTTAGCAAAGAGGGTTAGGGGAGATTTGATACAAGATATGCAAGCCTGCTTTATGCTAGATTTGTCGTTATAGAATTTGAGGCTGGAGCACTTTTTTGCACTTCTTACAGATATAAGAGCGCCCATCACGCACAATCGCATTATGGCGGCGGATTGAAAGCTGATGAGTTTGGCATTCACAATGGTATGGAAAAGTTTTACCTTGAACGCTAGTTGTATCGAAGCTGTGATAGGTTTCCGCAGGCACACCAAGCACCTGCTCCATCATCATCTTCCACTCTTTGCCATGAGGCTGCACGCGCCCAAATTGTTGATAAACCAAAATATGGGCTAATTCGTGGGGAACCACTTGTTGAATAAACTCAGCACCATTTTCAGCAAGTAGAGTAGGATTAAAGCGGATTTCATTACGTTGCAGATAGGCAACACCTGCTTTTACCCCACGTACCGCATAGCTTACGGTAGGTGGCGTAAATTGCTTATTAAAGAATTGATTGGCCTTGTCCAAATCACGCTGCAATTGACGTTGGACTTGCATTTTTAGGACTCGCATCAGCTTTATTATCTTTGGCAGTCGATTACACGCCAGTTTTTATCGTAACAAACATATAACTCGTTTTTACTTGCGCCTAAATAAGCATTGCCAATATGCGCATTATTCTGGCGCATCCATTGGAATAACTCTTTGCGATTTAGCTCTTGTGTAGGCAATTTTAAATCTAAATAAAGCTCACGCTGTTTTGCGAAATACTCTGCCGCATTATCAAAAGCACAAGCACCATGCTTTTCCCATTGGCCTTGTAATAGACTCGCTCCTGGCGATTCAATCATATAACTTTTGATTAAGGCTTCAGGCACTGGTGCTAAGTCACCACGACAAAAACGCGGATGTTGTGATGGATTACGCGCTTTTGCTGATTGTGGCCATAAGCCATGGATTACCCAGCCAAATTGTTGAGCATTACCACATTGAAATTGCAGGTGTTTTGGAATGCTGCCATCATATTTTTTACGTTGGATGGCACAGAAGTTAGGTGACCAAGAAAGCGCAAGCATATAGTAATCTACATCAGCATTTTTATTTTGTCCTAAATTATCATTTGCCATCACTGTATCATAATTGCCTAAGCTTTCAGGGACTGCGGCACTATTATTTGAAGTAGCAGATGCTACTTTAGTGGTTAATTGTGGATTATCTTGTTTAGCAACTTTTGCTGATTGAGTTGCTGTCTGTGTGTTAGAAGTCTGTTGTTTAGCGGAGGGGCTTGCTTTCTCTTCGTTGTTAAACCAAGTAAAGATCGCAAAAGCGATAATGATGATAAGAAAGATACCTTGCTGTAAGGTGCGTTGTTTAGATGTTTGATTATTCTTCTTTTTCATAGGTATAGTAAATGAGTGAAAATAAGGGCGTACTATACCGAAATATCATTGAGTTGCAAGCGGTGAGATATTGCAAATATTTTACTTAGCAATTGAAATAATGAGGTTGTTTGTTGATAAATCAGTTTCTCAAATGATCTTGACACTGTGCGAATAATGCCCTAAAATTCGCCGTCCTTTCTTTTCTTGAAAGGCATTTATTATTGTATTTTAATTTTAACTGGAGCTTAATTAATGGCAACTATCAACCAGCTAGTACGCAAACCGCGTGTGAAAAAGGTTGTAAAAAGCAACGTTCCTGCATTAGAGGCTTGCCCGCAGAAACGTGGTGTGTGTACTCGTGTATACACTACAACTCCTAAAAAACCTAACTCAGCATTACGTAAAGTATGCCGTATTCGTTTAACGAATGGTTTTGAGGTTACTTCTTATATCGGTGGTGAAGGCCACAACTTACAAGAACACAGTGTTGTATTAATCCGTGGTGGTCGTGTTAAAGACTTACCGGGTGTACGTTACCACACAGTACGCGGCGCATTAGACTGTGCAGGCGTTAAAGACCGTAAACAAGGTCGTTCTAAATACGGCGTTAAACGTCCTAAAGCTTAATGGTTCTCCGTTAAGTAAGGCCAAACGTCTAATTAAACAAATTTAATTAACCATAAACTCCAGTATCTCTCAAGCGGTCATTTTTAGGCCGAAGTTTGCAAATTGAAGTTTTGGATAATCCTGAAGAATATAATACGGAGAAATTCGCAATGCCACGTCGTCGTAGTATTGAACCACGCAAGATCCTTCCAGATCCAAAATTCGGATCAGAATTACTTGCAAAATTCATCAACGTTTTAATGGTTGATGGTAAAAAATCAGTAGCAGAATCAATCGTGTACGGTGCTTTAGAAACTTTAGCACAACGTTCAGGTAAAGAAGCTTTAGAAGCTTTCGAAACAGCACTTGAAAACGTACGTCCAACAGTAGAGGTTAAATCTCGTCGTGTTGGTGGTTCTACTTACCAAGTTCCTGTAGAAGTACGTCCTGCACGTCGTAACGCATTAGCTATGCGTTGGATCGTAGATGCAGCACGTAAACGTGGTGACAAATCAATGGCATTACGTTTAGCTAACGAATTATCTGATGCAACAGATAACAAAGGTTCAGCAGTTAAGAAACGTGAAGACGTTCACCGTATGGCTGAAGCTAACAAAGCGTTTGCTCACTATCGTTGGTAATAAGCTTTTGATTTTTGTAGGCTTCATCTCAAAGGTTGTGATGAAGCCTATTAAGTATATAAATAAATTTCACATTAGATTACAAGGTAATAATAATGGCTCGTGTAACTCCCATTGAGCGCTACCGTAATATCGGTATCAGTGCTCACATCGACGCAGGTAAAACAACTACCTCTGAGCGTATCCTATTCTATACAGGTGTAAGTCACAAAATCGGTGAAGTACACGATGGTGCGGCGACAATGGACTGGATGGAACAAGAACAAGAGCGTGGTATCACAATCACCTCTGCTGCAACGACAGCGTTCTGGTCTGGTATGTCTCAACAGTACCCACAACACCGTATCAACGTTATCGATACTCCGGGACACGTAGACTTCACAATCGAAGTTGAACGTTCAATGCGTGTTCTTGATGGTGCGGTAATGGTTTACTGTGCGGTTGGTGGTGTTCAACCACAATCTGAAACAGTATGGCGTCAAGCTAACAAATACCAAGTTCCACGTATCGCGTTCGTAAACAAAATGGACCGTACTGGTGCTAACTTCTTACGTGTTGTTGATCAAATCAAAACTCGTTTAGGTGGTAATGCAGTTGCATTACAACTTCCTATTGGTGCTGAAGACAGCTTCAAAGGTGTTGTTGACTTAGTTAAAATGAAAGCTATCAACTGGAACGAAGATGACCAAGGTATGACTTTCACTTACGAAGATGTTCCTGCAGATATGTTAGAAGCATGTCAAGAGCGTCGTGAAATGTTAGTGGAAGCAGCAGCTGAAGCATCTGAAGAATTGATGGAAAAATTCTTCGCAGAAGGCGATTTAAGCGAAGAAGAGATCAAAACTGCATTACGTCAACGTGTATTAGCGAGTGAAGTAATCCCAGTTTGCTGTGGTTCTGCATTCAAAAACAAAGGTGTTCAAGCAATGCTTGACGCGGTAATTGACTATTTACCAGCACCAACTGATATCCCAGCGATCAAAGGTATCAACTTAGACGAAACTGAAGGTGAGCGTCACCCAAGCGATGACGAACCATTCTCTTCATTAGCGTTCAAAATTGCAACTGACCCATTCGTAGGTAACTTAACGTTCTTCCGTGTTTACTCTGGTGTAATCAACTCAGGTGACACAGTAATGAACTCTGTGAAACAAAAACGTGAACGTTTCGGTCGTATCGTACAGATGCACGCTAACAAACGTGAAGAGATCAAAGAAGTTCGTGCGGGCGATATCGCAGCGGCAATCGGCTTAAAAGATGTTGGCACAGGTGATACATTATGTTCATTAGATGCTCCAATCATCCTTGAGCGTATGGAATTCCCAGAGCCAGTAATCTCTGTAGCGGTAGAACCAAAAACTAAAGCTGACCAAGAGAAAATGGGCTTAGCGTTAGGTCGTTTAGCGCAAGAAGACCCTTCATTCCGTGTTCACACAGATGAAGAATCAGGTGAAACAATCATCTCAGGTATGGGTGAGTTACACTTAGACATCATCGTTGACCGTATGAAGCGTGAATTCAAAGTTGAAGCGAACATCGGTAAACCACAAGTATCTTACCGTGAAACAATCCGTTCAGCGGTTAAAGATATCGAAGGTAAACACGCGAAACAATCAGGTGGTCGTGGTCAATACGGTCACGTTGTTATCGACTTATATCCATTAGATCCAGAAGGTCCAGGATACGAGTTCATCAACGAAATCAAAGGTGGTGTAATTCCTGGTGAATACATCCCTGCAGTAGATAAAGGTATCCAAGAACAACTTAAATCTGGTCCATTAGCGGGTTACCCAGTAGTGGATTTAGGTGTACGTTTACACTTCGGTTCATACCATGATGTTGACTCATCAGAATTAGCGTTTAAACTTGCAGCGTCATTAGCATTTAAAGCTGGTTTCGCGAAAGCAAACCCTGTTCTACTTGAGCCAATCATGAAAGTTGAAGTAGAAACTCCGCCAGATTATGTTGGTGATGTAATCGGTGACTTAAGCCGTCGTCGTGCTATGGTTAACGGTCAAGAAGCGAATGAATTCGTTGTTAAAATCAATGCTGAAGTTCCACTTTCAGAAATGTTTGGTTATGCAACAGACTTACGTTCACAAACTCAAGGTCGTGCATCATACTCAATGGAACCGTTAAAATATGCTGAAGCTCCATCAAGTGTTGCTGCAGCAGTTATTGAAGCGCGTAAAAAATAATTTTTTTCAAAATCCGTAGCGAATATCTCGCTACGGACTTTCACAAAGGAAACATTAGCAATGTCTAAAGAAAAATTTGAACGTACGAAACCGCACGTTAACGTAGGTACAATCGGTCACGTTGACCATGGTAAAACAACTTTAACAGCAGCAATCACAACTGTATTAGCGAAGAAATTCGGTGGTGCAGCTCGTGCATTCGACCAAATCGATAACGCGCCAGAAGAAAAAGCGCGTGGTATCA
>MQVI01000023.1 GCA_002002485.1 Pasteurellaceae bacterium 15-036681 | reverse complement strand
GTTTTGCTGATGAAGTTATCCACGCCTACGCTACAGAACGAGTTTCTTCTCAAGGGGCGTTCAAGCTGTGGATAACATTATGCTTTGGTGTTGCTAGTGTACTATAAATTTAACATACAAGGGGCGTACTGAGTACGCTCCTACATTCAATGTCATAACCCTGTAAGGTGCGTGTGAACGCACCATTGATTTAAAGGATATATAATGCGTACAAGCCAATATTTATTTTCAACTCTCAAAGAAACACCAAACGATGCACAGGTTGTTAGCCACCAGTTAATGCTACGTGCAGGTATGATCCGCCCATTAGCATCAGGTATGTATAACTGGCTGCCAACAGGTTTACGTGTTTTAAAGAAAGTAGAAAATATCATTCGTGAAGAGATGAACAAAAGCGGTGCTTTGGAAGTTGAAATGCCAGTGGTTCAACCAGCGGACTTATGGATTGAATCTGAGCGTTGGGAAGATTACGGCCCAGAATTATTACGCTTTAATGACCGTGGAAACCGTCCATTTGTATTAGGTCCAACGCACGAAGAAGTTATTACTGACTTAGTTCGTCGTGAAGTAAGCTCATATAAACAACTGCCATTAAACTTATACCAAATCCAAACCAAATTCCGTGACGAAGTGCGTCCACGTTTTGGTGTAATGCGTGGTCGTGAATTCTTAATGAAAGATGCGTACTCATTCCATACAAGCTATGAGTCATTACAAGAAACTTACGACATTATGCACCAAACCTATAGCAATATCTTTACGCGCTTAGGTTTAGACTTCCGCCCAGTTGCGGCTGACACTGGTTCTATCGGCGGTTCAGGTTCACACGAATTCCAAGTATTAGCACAAAGCGGTGAAGATGATGTGGTGTTCTCAACAGAATCAGATTACGCTGCAAATATCGAATTAGCAGAAGCAATCGCAGTCGGCGAACGCCAAGCGCCAACAGCGGCAATGGAATTAGTGGATACACCAAATGCAAAAACGATTAATGAGTTAGTTGAACAATTCAACTTACCGATTGAGAAAACCGTTAAGACTTTAATTGTAAAAGGTGCAACGGAAGAGCAGCCATTAGTAGCATTAATTGTTCGTGGCGACCACGATTTAAATGAAATCAAAGCAGAAAAATTACCAGAAGTGGCAGAACCATTTGAGTTTGCCGATGAAGATGTGATTAAAGCAAAAATCGGTGCAGGTGTAGGTTCATTAGGTCCAGTAAACTTAAATATCCCTGCGATTGTAGATAGAAGTGTTGCGATTATGAGCGACTTCGGTGCGGGTGCAAATATCGATGGTAAGCACTATTTCAACATCAACTGGGAACGTGATGTGGCGTTACCAAAAGTGGCTGATTTACGTAATGTTGTGGAAGGCGATCCAAGCCCAGATGGTAAAGGTACCTTATTAATCAAACGTGGTATCGAAGTCGGTCATATTTTCCAATTAGGCGACAAATACTCAAAAGCAATGAACGCAACGGTTCAAGGTGAAGACGGCCGTCCACAAACAATGATTATGGGTTGCTACGGTATCGGTGTAACTCGTGTGGTTGCAGCAGCAATCGAACAGCACCACGATGAGCGTGGTATCATTTGGCCAACAGATGCAATCGCACCATTTACAGTAGCGGTTGTGCCAATGAATATGCACAAGTCTGAAAAAGTACAAGCATTCGCGGAAGATCTCTATAAAACATTACGCACACAAGGTGTGGATGTGGTATTTGATGACCGCAAAGAACGCCCAGGTGTGATGTTTGCTGATATGGAATTAATCGGTGTGCCACATATGGTGGTTATCGGTGAGAAAAATCTAGACAATGGCGAAATCGAATATAAAAACCGCCGTACAGGTGAAAAACAGATGATTGCGAAAGATCAGATTATTGAATTTATCAAAGGTCAGATTAAGGCGTAATTTGCAAAATTTTAATTGAATCGAACCGCTTGCTAGCAATAGTGAGCGGTTTTTTTATTTAGGGATTCTGATTAACGGAACAGCTGATTTGATGGCACTAAAAATACCAGTGGAGTTAAACCTAGCAAAGAGAACGTAGTGTAGTGAGCGCAGATATTTATGCTTATCTAAATGTAAAGTTATTGACATTTCATGTAATGTATGTAAATATTTTTAGTATTGAGAATTGTTCTCAATATAAATAAAATATAAAGCATTCACAAATGGAAATCTTGCTTAAGGAGAAAATAAGTATGAAGCAATTTAATTTACTTCCAATATCTGCTGCAGTGTTAAGTGCACTGTGTTCAGGAACTGCATTGGCAGAAAATAATGACACCGTCGTACTTGATACAGTACATGTAACAGATAACCAAGGTTTGAAAGTAAAAAGCAATATTGTGACCACGCAAAAAAAGGATGAAAGTATCGAAACTGATCTGCGTGGTTTATTTAAAAATGAGCCAGCAATTGGCATTGGTGGCGGTAATGGTACCTCTCAATATCTCTATCTTCGTGGTATGGGACAAAATTCTGTCGATGTGAAAATTGATAACGCTTATTCAGATAGCCAGATTCATTATCACCAAGGTCGCCATATGTTAGACCCTGCTTTAGTAAAAGTGGTATCGGTACAAAAAGGGGCAGGCAGTGCTTCTGCAGGTATTGGACAAACTAATGGTGCTATTGTTGCGAAGACTGTGGATGCGGATGATTTATTGAAAAACAGCGGCAATAAAAACTTTGGCGTAAAGGCAAATGGTGGTTATAACAGCAACGATGGCTATAACTATGGCTTATCTACTTTTGGTAAAAATGACACCTTTGATTTTGTGGCAGCGGTGAATGGAGTTAATGAAGATGACTACAAAGGCGGTAAAAACTACACAAATGCTAAAGATGGTTCATCTCGAGTGCCTTATAGTGCATTGGATAAATTAAGCTATTTATTCAAAGTAGGGGCGAATATAGAGAACCACCGTTTTGTGTTAAGTCACATGAAAGATCAATATAAAGGTGATCGTACTGTACGTGAAGAATTTACAGTAGATAATTCACCAGGTAGCCGTTTAACGGCCGACCGTCAAGCACCATCAGAACGTAAAATGACGGTGACCAATACCAATTTAGAATGGACAGGTAAAGAGTTAGGCTTTGCCAAAGAAGCGACTGCTAATATCTATCAATTGGTTCACGGACGTTGGTCAGCAGATGATTCTGGTAATGGTTATGCAGGTGGTAAAGCTAATACAGGTTCGACTAAAACTAAAGTGGAAACCGTTGGCGCCAATATCAATTTCGACTCTGAATTACATGAAAATCTCCTATTGAAATATGGAGTGAATTATCGTCAACAAGAGATTAAACCAGCCAAAATTTTACGTGCAGGCGTAGTGAATCAAGAAAAACGTGATGTAGGTGTTTACACCGAAGCTATTACTTCAATTAGAGATGTGATTTTAACTGCAGGTGCTCGTTATGACCACTTCCAATTTAAAGCAATGGATGGCAAAAAAGTGAGTGATGGCGCGGTGAATCCAAGTTTGGGGCTTATTTATGAACCTGTCCAAGGTTTAGCATTGAGTGTAAGTCACAACCATGCTACTCGTAGCCCTCGTATGCATGATGCATTAATGTCACATGGTGCTCGTGGTGTAGTTTCTATCGCAGATGGCACTAAAGCTGAAAAAGCGCGTAATACTGAAATTGGTTTTAACTACGACAATGGAATTTGGGGCGTGGAAGGTAGCTACTTCTGGCAGAATATTAAAGATGCATTAGGTACTACAACAGGTCGTAACAATCATTTATGTAGTGGTAATAACCAACAATGTGCATCTGAAATTATCAATGCAGGTAAAATCAAAAATCATGGGTATGAGCTAGCTACATTCTTTAACTATAACAACTTCTTCGCTCGTTTAGGTGTGGCATACAGCAAACCTCGCTTCTACGGCGAAAAATTAAGCGCAAACCCTGAATATGCGGCTGCTATTGGCCGAACTTGGACTGGAACTTTAGGTTATCGCTTTGAACAACCTAATGTAGAACTCGCTGTTCATCACCGTCAAGTTGAAGGGGTTGATGCGGAAGATAACTTCTTCTTGAGTAATTCAACCGTACAAGCTGCAAAAAATGGTAAATCAGGTTATGGTGTAACTGACATAACCGCAAACTGGAAACCACTTGGTAGTGATAAAATGAATGTAAATTTTGCGATTAACAACATCGGCAACAAAAATTATGTTCCTCATTCTCAACGTAGTAATCTTCCAGGGACTGGTCGTGAATACCGTGTTGCGGTAAATTACACGTTCTAATCCATTTTTCTCTCAATGTTCATCTAAACTATAATGCCCGATCTTATCGGGCATTATTTTTCGACTTAATGGACAACAAGCGGTTTTATTCTAGAAATATTTTACAAAAGCCTCAATCTTCCAACTTTGTTTTTTCTTATTTATTCAGATGCTCTGATTAACGGAACGGCTGATTTAATAGAACGTCTGCATTTGGTTATTTTGCTAATATAGCTTCATTTTCACCATAAACTGGAACTAATGCTTTCTGGTAGGCTGCTTTTAATTTACCACTAGCTTTCAACTCAGCAATTTCTTTATTTACAAAATCTAATAATGCTTTGTTACCCTTTTGTACCGCTGGTGTAATATTTTCTTGTGGACTCAAATCCCCAATCGCTACATCAAAAGTTGGCACAATACGGATTATTTCCAAATAAAATCGACAGATGTTATAGCTCACTGCATTTCTGATACGCATCACTAAACCGAAAAGTACGCCTGTAATTAATGAGATACCAACAGAAATAAAGGAAAGTTCATCCCAAATCGTGATTTATGTCACTGCTATTATGAGATTTCTATAGAACAAGAGAAAGTCTTATGAGAAATGTTTTATAACTAGATAGAATAAAGAACGCAATTTGGAACTTTTGTGCAATGTTGTATGTAAGAGTACACAGATATTAATAATTACGCTATTGTCATTCAATAAAAATAAAAAAAGCCCGACAAGTCGGGCTTCTTTTATGAACGGGTTATTATTCCGCAGCTGCTTCAGCAACTTCTGGACGATCAACTAACTCAATGTAAGCCATTGGTGCGTTGTCACCAGCACGGAAACCACATTTTAAGATACGAGTATAACCACCCGCACGTTGAGCAAAACGTGGACCTAATTCATTAAATAATTTTGCAACTGTTTCGATGTTGCGAGTACGAGCAAAAGCTAAACGACGATTAGCAACGCTATCAACTTTTGCTAAAGTAATTAACGGTTCAACTACACGACGTAACTCTTTCGCTTTAGGCAAAGTAGTCTTGATGATTTCATGACTAATTAATGAGCTTGCCATATTGCGGAACATCGCTTGGCGATGACTGCTGTTACGGTTTAATTGACGTCCACTCTTACGATGGCGCATAACCTTATTCCTTCTAAGAAAATCTAAACCTAAAACTAGTCTTCAGCAATACTTGCTGGCGGCCAGTTCTCAAGGCGCATACCCAGTGATAAGCCACGAGAAGCCAGAACGTCCTTGATCTCAGTAAGAGATTTCTTACCAAGGTTAGGCGTTTTTAATAACTCAACTTCTGTACGTTGTACTAAATCACCGATATAGTGAATTGTCTCTGCTTTCAAACAGTTAGCAGAACGAACTGTCAGCTCTAAGTCGTCTACTGGACGAAGAAGAATTGGATCGAATTCCGGTTTTTCTTCTTTAACTTCTGGCTGACGAACATCACGCAAATCAACGAATGCAGCTAACTGTTCAGCTAAAATCGTTGCAGCACGACGGATGGCTTCTTCAGGATCTAAAGTTCCGTTAGTTTCCATCTCAATAACTAGCTTATCTAAGTCTGTACGTTGTTCAACACGAGCAGCTTCAACATTGTAAGCAATGCGATCTACTGGGCTGAAACGTGCATCCACTAATAAGCGGCCGATTGGACGATCGTCATCTTGTGTATGTACACGAGCAGAAGCTGGTACATAACCACGACCACGTTGTACGCGAATACGCATATTGATAGACGCATCTTTGTCAGTTAAATGACAAATAACGTGCTCTGGATTCACAATTTCAACATCACCATCATGTGTAATGTCGGCTGCAGTTACAGGGCCAATTCCAGATTTAGTGAGAGTCAAAATAATATCATCTTTATTCTGCACTTTCACCGCTAGACCTTTAAGGTTTAACAATACTTCAAGAATATCTTCTTGTACGCCTTCTTTGCTGCTGTATTCATGTAATACACCATCAATTTCTACTTCTGTAACTGCGCAACCAGGCATAGACGAAAGTAAAATGCGACGTAGTGCGTTACCTAAGGTGTGGCCGAAACCACGCTCTAACGGCTCTAAGGTCACTTTTGCGTGAGTTGAACTAATTTGTTCAATGTTCACTAAGTTTGGCTTTAAAAATTCTGTCACAGAACCCTGCATTTTATCCTCTCTTTGCTTTTAAGCTTAACTAACTATTATTTAGAGTAAAGCTCAACGATCAGATGTTCATTAATATCTGCTGATAGATCAGAACGCTCTGGAGTGCGTTTGAATACGCCTTCCATTTTCGCTGCATCAACTTCTAACCAAGTTGGTTTTTCACGTTGAGCTGCTAATTCTAATGATGCTTTGATACGCGCTTGTTTTTTAGATTTCTCACGAACAGCGATAACATCATCAACAGAAACTTGGAATGAAGGAATATTCACAACACGACCGTTTACAACGATAGATTTGTGGCTTACTAACTGACGTGCTTCAGCACGAGTTGCAGCGAAACCTAAACGGTAAACAACGTTGTCTAAACGACCTTCTAATAATACTAATAAGTTCTCACCTGTATTGCCTTTTAAGCGATTAGCTTCTTTATAGTAGTTACGGAACTGACGTTCTAAAATACCATAGATACGGCGAACTTTTTGTTTCTCACGTAATTGACTACCGTAGTCAGATAAACGTGGTTTACGAGCACCGTGTTGACCTGGTGCTGTATCAATTTTACATTTTGACTCGATCGCGCGAACACCTGATTTAAGGAATAAATCGGTACCTTCACGACGGCTTAGCTTGAGTTTTGGACCCAAATATCTTGCCATTTTCTTTCTCCAATTATCCTAACGTATTAAACGCGACGTTTTTTCGGTGGACGACAACCGTTATGTGGAATCGGAGTCACATCAGTGATGTTCGTGATACGGAAACCTGCTGCATTTAATGCACGGATTGTTGATTCACGACCTGGACCCGGACCTTTAACCATAACTTCTAAATTCTTTAAACCGAACTCTTTAACCATCTCAGCACAACGTTCTGCTGCAACTTGAGCTGCGAAAGGAGTTGATTTACGAGAACCACGGAAACCTGAACCACCCGCAGTTGCCCATGCTAGAGCATTACCTTGACGGTCAGTAATGGTTACGATTGTGTTGTTGAAAGATGCGTGGATATGAGCTACGCCATCTGCGATCTGTTTTTTAACGCGCTTACGTGCGCGAACTGGTGTTTTAGCCATTTTATTTATCTACTCCGATTATTTTTTGATCGGTTTGCGTGGACCCTTACGAGTACGCGCATTAGTCTTAGTACGTTGACCACGTACCGGTAAACTACGACGATGACGTAAACCACGGTAGCAACCAAGGTCTAATAGACGTTTGATGCTTAAAGTCACTTCACGACGTAAATCACCTTCGACAGTAAATTTACCAACTTCTTCACGCAGTTTTTCAATCTGCTCTTCAGACAATTCTCTGATCTTTACATCTTCAGCAATACCCGTTGCAGCACAGATTGCTTTAGCACGAGTTTTACCGATACCGTAAATTGCAGTTAATGCGATTACAGTGTGTTTTTGATCAGGAATGTTAATGCCTGCAATACGGGCCACTATGCACTCCTATTTTTACGATGTTATTGATATGCTGATCTTGAAAAGCCCGTTTCAGGATACTCAAACAGCATATCAGGACGAAATGAGCTGAGTAGTATAACTACTCAGCTGGTTCTTTGCAAGAAAAATGTCAAATTAACCTTGACGTTGTTTGTGTTTAGGGTCGCTACAAATAACGCGTACAACACCTTCACGTTTTACAACTTTACAGTTACGACACATTCTTTTAACTGAAGCACGAACTTTCATTGCTTATCCTTTTATCAAAGGGACTATTGCCCTAAGCCTTTTAAATTGGCTTTCTTCAACACAGAATCATATTGTTGAGACATTAAATGACTCTGAACCTGTGCGATGAAATCCATAATAACAACCACAACGATCAATAATGAAGTACCGCCTAATTGGAATGATACTTTCCATAATGACGTTATGATATAAGGAACCAAACAAACAAAGGTAATGTATAACGCACCAATTAAGGTTAAACGCGTCATCACTTTATCGATATAACGAGATGTTTGCTCGCCTGGTCGATAACCTGGTACAAACGCACCTGATTTCTTTAAATTATCCGCGATATCGCGTGGATTGTTTTGCATCCCCGTATAGAAGAATGCAAAGAAGATCACAGCCATTGTGAATAACACGATATATAGCGGTTGACCTGGTTGTAATAACTGAGATAAATCAAACAACCATTCAAATCCTTCGCTCGTACCAAACCACTGCGCAATTGTCGCTGGGAATAAGATAATACTTGATGCGAAGATTGCAGGAATTACCCCTGCCATATTAACTTTAAATGGTAAGTGAGATGATCTTGCAGGTGCCATAGTTCTACCTTGTTGGCGACTTGCATAGTTCACAACCAATCTTCTTTGTCCACGTTCAACAAAGACAACAAAATATGTTACAGCAAACGCTACTGCTGCTATTAGTAACAGAACAATCAGAGAGATTTCACCCTGACGTGACTGTTCAATTGTTTGCCCAATTGCTGAAGGTAAATCAGCAACGATCCCTGCAAAGATGATTAATGAGATACCGTTACCAATGCCACGTTCGGTGATTTGTTCACCTAACCACATCAAGAACATTGTACCTGTAACTAAACTAATTACAGAAGTTACGAAGAATAATGCATTCGGATTAGGAACTAACCCTGGTAGCATATTCGGAAGGGCAAATGAGATACCAATAGATTGAATAAATGCTAATAACAATGTGCCATAGCGAGTATATTTGCTAATCTTACGACGACCTGCTTCACCTTCTTTTTTCAATTCAGCTAATGCAGGGTGAACAGCTGTCAATAATTGAATAATAATTGACGCTGAAATATAAGGCATAATACCTAATGCAAATATAGAAGCTCGGCTAAGAGCACCACCAGAGAACATATTGAACATATCAATGATGGTGCCTTTTTGCTGTTGTACTAACTCGGATAATACAGAAGCATCAATACCAGGAACAGGAATAAAAGAACCGATTCGGAAAACGATTAATGCACCTAAGACAAACAATAATCTTGATTTTAACTCGCCAGTTCCTTTTTGAGTATTACTATACCCTGGTTGTTTAGCCATCTATTATTCCTCGACAGAACCACCAGCAGCTTCGATTGCAGCTTTAGCACCTTTAGTTACGCCTAAGCCTTTAACTACTACTGCTTTTTCGATTTTACCTGAGAAAATAACTTTCGCAGATAAAATATCTTTAGTGATTACGTTAGCAGCTTTAAGTGCATCTAAAGTTACAACGTTGCCTTCAACTTTCGCTAATTCATTTAAACGAACTTCAGCTACGTGTAATGATTTTAGAGAAGTAAAACCGAATTTCGGTAAACGACGGTATAAAGGCATTTGACCACCCTCGAAACCACGACGAACACCGCCGCCTGTACGAGATTTTTGACCTTTATGACCACGACCACCAGTTTTACCTAAACCAGAACCAATACCGCGACCAAGACGTTTTGTACTGTGTTTAGCACCTTCAGCTGGAGAAAGAGAATTTAAACGCATTCTATTATTCCTCCACTTTAACCATGTAGTAAACTTGATTAATCATACCGCGAATTGCTGGAGTATCTTCTAACTCCACAGTATGACGAATATGACGAAGACCTAAGCCTTTTAACGTTGCTTTATGTTTCGGTAAACGAGCAATAGAGCTACGAGTTTGAGTTACTTTAATAGTTTTAGCCATATTCAATTACCCCAAAATTTCATCTACTGATTTGCCACGTTTTGCAGCAACCATTTCTGGAGATTTCATGTTCGCTAATGCATCAATAGTTGCACGAACAACGTTAATTGGGTTAGTTGAGCCGTACGCTTTAGAAAGTACGTTGTGAACACCTGCAACTTCTAAAACTGCACGCATTGCACCACCAGCGATGATACCAGTACCTTGGCTAGCAGGTTGCATAAATACGCGTGAACCAGTGTGTGAACCTTTAACAGGGTGTTGTAATGTACCTTCAGTTAACGCTACGTTAACCATATTGCGACGAGCTTTTTCCATCGCTTTTTGGATTGCTGCTGGAACTTCGCGCGCTTTACCATAACCAAAACCTACACGACCGTTACCATCGCCCACTACTGTTAAAGCAGTGAAACTCATAATACGACCACCTTTTACGGTTTTAGAAACACGGTTAACCGCGATTAGCTTTTCCTGCAGTTCACCAGCTTGTTTTTCGATGTTTGACATCTAAAATTCCTCTATTAGAACTGAAGACCAGCTTCACGAGCAGCATCTGCTAATGATTGTACGCGACCGTGGTATTTGAAACCTGAACGATCGAATGCAACCGCTTGTACACCTTTAGCTAAAGCACGTTCTGCAACTAGTTTACCAACTACTGCTGCCGCATCTTTATTACCAGTGTATTTCACTTGCTCTTTAATTACTTTTTCAACAGTTGAAGCTGCTGCTAAAACTTCTGAGCCATTCGGTGCAATCACCTGCGCATAGATATGACGCGGTGTGCGGTGCACAACTAAACGAGTTGCACCTTGCTCTCTCATTAAGTGACGTGCACGGCTTGCACGACGGATACGAGCTACTTTCTTATCCATAGTGTTACCTTACCTTACTTTTTCTTCGCTTCTTTCGTACGTACTACTTCATCAGAGTAACGTACACCTTTGCCTTTATAAGGCTCTGGTTTGCGGTATGCACGAATATCTGCTGCCACTTGACCGATTAACTGTTTGTCTGCACTCTTAAGAATGATTTCTGTTTGAGATGGACATTCACCAGTTACGCCAGCTGGCAACGTGTGTTCAACTGGGTGTGAGAAACCTAAACTTAAAGCAACTGCGTTACCTTTCATTTGAGCTCTATAACCAACACCAACTAATTGCAATTTCTTAGTAAAGCCTTCAGTAACACCGATAACCATATTGTTAACAAGTGCACGTGCTGTACCAGCTTGTGCATCTGCACCTACAACACCTGCTTTAGGTGCGAAAGTGAATACGTTAGCTTCGTAACTTACTTCAACTGCATTATGAATTTCACGAGATAACTCGCCGTTTTTACCTTTAACTGTTAATAGCTGACCGTTAAGTTTTACCTCAACACCGGCAGGAACATTAACAGGTGCTTTTGCAACACGAGACATTCTTCCTACCCCTCTATTATGCTACGTAACAGATAATTTCACCGCCGAGGCCCGCTTGACGCGCTGCACGGTCGGTCATTACACCTTTAGATGTAGAAACAACTGCGATACCTAAACCACCCATAACTTTTGGTAATTCGTCTTTACGTTTGTAAATACGAAGACCAGGACGGCTTACACGTTGAATACTTTCTACAACTGGTTTGTTTTGGAAATATTTTAAAGTAATTTCCAGTTCAGGTTTAGCACCTTCAACAACTTTGAAACTCTCAACATAACCTTCTTCAGCTAAAACGTTTGCAATAGCAACTTTTAACTTAGATGAAGGCATACTGATTGCAACTTTATTCGCAGCTTGACCGTTACGAATACGGGTCAGCATATCTGCGATTGGATCTTGCATGCTCATGTATTTACTCCCATGATTCCAAATTAAAAGAGGTTATTACCAACTTGCTTTCTTAAGGCCCGGAATTTCGCCACGCATAGCAGCTTCACGAACTTTAATACGGCTTAAGCCAAACTTACGAAGTACACCGTGTGGACGACCAGTTTGACGGCAACGGTTACGCTGACGACTAGGACTTGAATCGCGTGGAAGTGTTTGTAATTTTAACACTGCATCCCAACGATCTTCGTCTGAAGAGTTCTCATTTGAGATAATCGCTTTTAACTCTTGACGTTTTGCGTAGAATTTATCAGCTAATTTAGCACGTTTTACATCACGTGCAATCATTGATTGTTTTGCCACGATAACCTACCTTATTTACGGAATGGGAAATTGAAAGCAGCTAATAAAGCTTGACCTTCTTCATCACTTTTCGCAGTTGTGGTAATAGTAATATCTAAACCACGTACACGATCTACTTTATCGTAGTCGATTTCTGGGAAAATGATTTGTTCACGAACACCCATACTGTAATTACCACGACCATCGAATGATTTCGCGCTTAAACCGCGGAAGTCACGAATACGTGGAACAGCGATAGTAATCAATCTTTCAAAGAATTCCCACATACGTTCACCACGTAGGGTTACTTTGCATCCGATCGGATAGCCCTGACGGATTTTAAAGCCTGCAACAGATTTGCGTGCTTTAGTAATTAAAGGTTTCTGACCGCTAATTGCTGTTAGATCCGCTACTGCGTTATCTAAAAGTTTTTTATCGGTCAATGCTTCACCCACACCCATATTCAGGGTTATCTTTTCGATTCGTGGGACTTGCATGACAGATGAGTAGTTGAATTTAGTTTTTAATTCATTAACTACTGTATCTCTGTAGTAATCATGCAGTTTCGCCATCGCATTACTCCAGTTAATTAAATTGTTTTATCGTTAGATTTGAAGAAACGTACTTTTTTACCATCTTCGAATCTAAATCCTACACGGTCAGCTTTGTTTGTTTCAGGGTTGAAAATTGCAACGTTTGAAACTTCGATTGCAGCTTCTTTCTTAACTAAACCGCCAGCTTTACCTAAAGCAGGAACTGGTTTTTCGTGTTTAGTTACGATGTTGATGCCTTCAACAAAAACTTTACCGTTTGGTAACACTTTAGTTACCTTACCACGTTTGCCCTTGTCTTTACCAGCAAGAACAATTACTTCATCATTTTGACGGATCTTAGCAGCCATTATATTCTCCTTACAGTACTTCTGGAGCTAAAGAAATGATCTTCATAAACTTCTCAGAACGAAGTTCACGAGTCACAGGTCCAAAAATACGAGTACCGATTGGTTGCTCAGTGTTATTGTTTAAAATTACACAAGCATTGCCATCGAAACGAATAACTGCGCCATCTGGGCGACGAACACCCTTCTTGGTGCGCACAACAACTGCTTTTAACACATCACCTTTTTTAACTTTACCGCGTGGAATTGCTTCTTTTACAGTAACTTTGATGATATCGCCAATTGCAGCGTAACGACGGTGCGATCCACCTAGAACCTTGATACACATTACGCTACGAGCCCCTGAGTTATCAGCAACGTCCAGCATAGTCTGTTCTTGGATCATATTAGTGCTCCGTTAAATAAAAAAAACACCCTTTCGGGACGACTCCGTTTACTCTATGTAAACAGGGTGCGAAGTGTATCATATTTGATCGCCTAAAAGCAAGTTCAATTTAGAGTAAAAGCAGGATTTACCTTAGCTTACAAAGCAAACTATTTGTTTTTACTTTTTGATAAAAAATCTCCATTTCCAAACAGCATAAAATCATAATATTAGTTCAGCTTTCAGATATAATTTATTCAATTCACAAACTATTAGGAAGCTATACTTATGAAATTATCTTATTACTCAATTATTAGTTTATGCACACTCTTTTTACTCACAGGCTGTAACACTTCACAGCCAGCCCAATTTAAGCAAACAGATATAATCACGCCATCAGAAAAACAAGCGGTTAGTTCTGAGGTAGGAATAGCAACTTATTATGCTAATAAATTTAACGGGCGTAAAACCGCAAGCGGTGCGATTTTTGATAATAAGAAATTAACTGCCGCACATCGCTCATTACCCTTTGGTACTCAAGTACGCGTAACTGCGCTGTGGAATAATCAAAGCGTTATTGTCACTATAAATGATCGCGGCCCTTTCAGTAAAGGATATATAATCGATGTATCAAAAGCTGCTGCAGCTAAGATTGGATTAATAAATAAAGGTGTAGGAAAAGTGAAAATAGAGGTATTAAAGTAAGACTGCACTTTTAGAAATCGCTTTTTTTCCTCTTTTTTGAGAGGTAGATCACAACATTTTATTAACATATTTGAACTATTTATTAACACAATTTAGAGTATTTTGTCATCAAGCTGTACTTCTTATTAATTTTATTCCATAAAAGGAGACAATGATGCCAAACACAACCTCTCTAATTTTTAAACCTTGCGATGAATTTCGTCGCCAAGCGAATGTATCAGGTTTAGAAGATTATCAAGCTTTATGGGAGTTTGCTGATAAAGATTATTTGCAATATTGGAGCGATTTAGCGCGTGAGTTAATCACGTGGAAAAAGCCTTTTATGCAAATCTTTGATGATAGTAATCCGCCCTTCTATAAATGGTTTGCCGATGGGAAATTAAATGTATCCTACAACTGTTTAGATCGCCATTTACCCGATAAAAGTGACAAACTCGCCCTCATCTTTGAGTCCGATTTCGGACAAATCTCCCAATTTACCTATGCTCAACTCCACAATCGTGTATGCCGCTTTGGTAATGCCTTACGTGAATTAGGTGTGAAAAAAGGTGATCGTGTTGTTATCTATCTGCCGATGATTGCCGAAGCGGTGATTGCCATGCAAGCTTGTGCGCGTATTGGTGCGATACATTCTGTGGTATTTGGAGGATTCTCATCAGGTTCTTTACGTGATCGCATTGAAGATGCTGAAGCCAAATTAATTATTACTGCCAATGCAGGGCTTCGTGGAGGGAAAATCATCCCACTTAAAGAAACCGTGGATGAAGCATTGGAGATGGGCTGCTCCTCCGTTGAAAATGTGATTATTTACCATCGTGTGAACATCGATACACCTTGGAAAAAAGGCCGTGATTTATGGTGGCACGAACTGTCAAAAGGTCAGCCGACATTCTGTGAACCTGAATGGATGGATGCAGAAGATCCTCTATTTATTCTTTATACCTCTGGCTCTACAGGAAAGCCTAAAGGCGTGGTACATAGTACCGCTGGATATCTGCTCGGGGCAATGAATTCCTTCCGAACCGTTTTTGATAATAAAGCCAACGATATTTATTGGTGTACTGCCGATGTTGGCTGGATTACAGGGCATACTTATATCTGTTATGGACCATTAGCAAACGGAGCTACTCAGCTTATCTATGAAGGTGTACCAAGTTATCCTGATGTTGGGCGAATCTGGCGTATGATTCAACGACATAATATCACTGTCTTCTACACTTCACCAACGTTGATTCGTTCACTTACTCGTGTTGGAGAACAGATCCCCAATAAATATGATTTATCTAGCTTACGTCTATTAGGTAGCGTGGGGGAACCAATCAACCCTTCGGCATGGATGTGGTATCACGAAGTGGTTGGTAAAGAGAAATGCCCAATTGTTGATACTTGGTGGCAAACTGAAACTGGCTCAATTATGCTTGCACCAATGCCAGGAGTGATTGCAACTAAACCTGGTTCTTGTACTTTACCGTTACCAGGCATTATGGCCGAAGTGGTAAATGAGCAAGGGCAAAAATGTGAAGTTGAAGAAAGTGGTGTACTCGTCATCAAGCGTCCATTCCCATCTATGCTACGTAATATTTGGGGTGATCCTGAACGTTACAAAAAAACCTATTTTCCTGAGGAATATGGTGGAAAATACTATGTTGCAGGGGATGCAGCTTATCGTGATAAAGACAGTTATTTCTGGATTTTAGGTAGAACAGATGATGTTCTCAATGTATCAGGGCATCGTTTAGGTACTGCTGAAATAGAATCAGCTCTTGTCTCGCATCCACAAGTTGTTGAGGCTGCTGTTGTTGGTAAACCCGATGAAATAAAGGGTGAGTCTATCGTTTCCTTTGTTGTTCTGAAAGGCTTCCGCCCTGAAGGAGATGCTGCAAAAGCGTTAGCAGAAGAGCTTCAACTATGGGTATCCAATCAGATTGGTAAAATCGCCAAACCAGAAGATATTCGTTTTGCCGATAATTTGCCAAAAACTCGCTCAGGAAAAATTATACGCCGCTTGCTTCGCTCAATCGCTCGCAATGAGTTGATCACTCAAGATATATCCACTCTTGAGAATCCACAAATTATTGGGCAATTGCAACAACAGATTTCGTGAGTTCAAGTCTCTATATACGTAAAAACCCCGATGTTTCCATCGGGGTCCTTTTGAACTTCGAAAAGTTGGCTAAAAATCAAAATTATTTGATTTCTACTTTCGCGCCAGCTTCTTCTAATTCTTTCTTAAGTGCTTCAGCTTCTGGTTTAGAGATGCCTTCTTTTAATGCTGCTGGTGCAGATTCAACTAAGTCTTTAGCTTCTTTTAAGCCTAAACCTGTTGCACCACGTACTGCTTTGATTACAGCAACTTTGTTTGCACCTGCTTCAGCAAGGATAACGTCGAATTCAGTTTTCTCTTCTGCTGCTGCCGCTGCTGCTGCTGGAGCTGCTGCTGCTACTGCTGCTGAAACACCGAATTTTTCTTCCATCGCAGTGATTAATTCAACGATTTCTGATACTGATTTAGAAGCGATCGCTTCAATGATTTGTTCGTTAGTTAATGACATAACAATCAATTCCTAAAGTAAATAAGTTAAACGAGTTAAGAAGTTTTCTGCAAAAAATTATGCAGCTTCTTGTAATTTGTCGCGTAATGCCGCAATAGTGCGAACAAGTTTGCCTGCCGCAGCTTCTTTCATTGTGCCCATTAAACGTGCAATTGCTTCTTCGTAAGTTGGTAATGTTGCCAAGAATGTTACATCTTGTAATTTACCTTCAAAGGCTGCACCTTTAAGTTCAAACTCTTTATTTGCTTTTGCAAACTCAGTGAATAAACGTGCTGCTGCACCTGGATGTTCATTCGAGAATGCAATAAGAGTTGGACCAGTAAACGTATCTGTTAAGCATTCGAATTCTGTGCCTTCAACCGCACGACGTAATAAAGTATTACGTACAACGCGCATTGTTACACCAGCTTCACGTGCTGATTTACGTAACTCAGTCATTTTCTCAACTGTAACGCCGCGAGAATCCGCAACAACAGCAGAAAGGGCACCTTTGGCAGCTTCGTTTACTTCAGCAACAATCGCTTGTTTGTCTTGAAGATTTAATGCCATTGGTTTTAGCTCCTGATACACTCCACCGAAGTGGAATTTACAAAAAATCTCAAAAAAGTTACCGCTTGCGCGGACGTTTTTGAGCCTCAAGGTGTACAGAAGCAGAAAATTCTGTCTGTTCACCATCTACGCAGGATTATTAAGAGCAATGCTCACCTACGGTCTTGGACGGGGCTTAGAAAAGGCTAAGCACCATCAATTGACCTTGCGGTCAAAAAAGAGTGCGAATTATAAGGATAACTCGCGCTCTTGTAAAGTTTATTTTATCAACAAAGATTATAATGTTGACTGATCAACAGCAACACCAGCACCCATAGTTGTAGAGATGCTTACTTTCTTGATGAAGATACCTTTAGCAGTTGTTGGTTTAGCTTTCGCTAATGCCGCTAATAATGCGTTTAAGTTATCTTTTAATTGCTCTTCAGAGAAGTCGATTTTACCGATAGTTGTATGGATGATACCATTTTTGTCGTTACGGTAACGGATCTGACCTGATTTAGCGTTTTTAACTGCTTCAGCAACGTTTGGAGTTACAGTACCAACTTTCGGGTTTGGCATTAAGCCACGTGGACCTAATACTTGACCTAATTGACCTACAACACGCATTGCATCTGGAGAAGCGATAACAACGTCAAAGTTCATTTCGCCTTTCTTGATTTGCTCTGCTAAATCTTCCATACCTACTAAATCAGCACCTGCTTCTTTAGCTGCTTCTGCGTTAGCGCCTTGTGTGAACACTGCTACGCGAGCTGTACGACCTGTACCGTGTGGTAATACTGTTGCACCACGAACGTTTTGGTCTGATTTACGAGGGTCGATACCTAAGTTAACTGCAACGTCTACGCTCTCTACGAATTTAGCTGTTGCGAATTGTTTTAATACTGCGATCGCTTCGTTGATTTCATACGCTTTAGTAGAATCTACGCCAGCTTTGATTGCTTTCATTTTTTTAGTCAATTTAGCCATCGTATTATTCCTCCACCACTAAGCCCATTGAGCGAGCTGTACCAGCGATTGATTTCATCTTAGTTTCGATTGTAGCACCTGTCATATCTGCTGCTTTAGTTTCAGCGATTTGACGTAATTGCTCTTGAGTTACTGTACCCACTTTATCTTTGTTTGGTTTACCAGAACCAGACTTGATACCTACAGCTTTTTTCAATAATACTGCTGCTGGTGGAGTTTTAGTAATGAAAGTGAATGAACGGTCTGCATATACTGTGATAACAACAGGGATTGGTAAACCTTTTTCTAAGCTCTCAGTACGAGCATTGAATGCTTTACAGAATTCCATGATGTTCACACCTTGTTGACCTAATGCAGGACCAACTGGTGGTGATGGGTTAGCCATACCCGCTGCAACTTGCAGTTTAACGTAGGCTTGGACTTTTTTTGCCATTTTGAAGTTTCCTCTAATATGGGTGATAACGCTAGCAGAACTAGCTCCCCAGTTTACATAAAAATACGAGTTAGCAAGCCAACTCGTAAATAGGGTGCGGATTATACTTGAAATTTAGATCGAATTTCAAGCAATTTTTATCCATTTAATTAAATATAATGTACATAACGGTGCGTGTAAACGCACCACTAATTAACCGTTTTGCTTCTCAACTTGACCAAATTCAAGTTCAACTGGCGTTGCACGACCAAAGATTGAAACAGATACTTTTATACGGCCTTTTTCGTAATCTACTTCTTCCACTGTACCAGCAAAGTCTGCGAATGGACCTTCCGTCACACGAACTTCTTCACCTGGTTGGAACTCTTTTCTGTGGCGTGGCTTTTCAGCTGTTTCTTGAACACGATTTAGAATACGATCTGCTTCTTTTTGTGTAATCGGAGCCGGTTTATCAGCTGTACCACCGATAAAGCCCATCACTCGTGGAACACTTTTTACTAAGTGCCAAGTATCGTCATTCATTTCCATTTGAACTAACACGTAGCCTGGGAAGAATTTACGTTCTGTCTTACGGCGGCGACCACCTACGTTCTCTACAATTTCTTCAGTTGGTACAAGTACTTCACCGAACTGATCTTGCATGTTATGTAGTTTAATATATTCACGTAATGTCATTGCTACACGTGCTTCAAAGCCTGAAAACGCTTGTAATACGAACCAACGCATTTTACTTGTATCTTTTTCTGCTGTTTCTACAGTTTCTACTACTTCAATTTCGCTCATTTTAGAATCTCAAATTAGTTAGGAAGTTAATAATTGTCACGATAATTGAGTCAATACCCCAAAGCACTAATGCGACTAATACACACATAGCTACAACAATTAATGTTGTTTGGGTTGATTCTTGACGAGTTGGCCAAATGATTTTACGTAATTCTTGACGTGAATCTTTCATAAAACCAATTGCTTTTTGACCTTGGTTAGTAAATGCTGCTGCAGCAACTGCTCCAACAATTAATACCACTAATAATAAGATACGAACAATTAATGCAAAGTGTGACGCAAAATAAGCATTACCTACTGCCGCTACTGCTAACAATACGATAGAAACTGCCCATAGAGCACCATTAACGCCTTTGCTTTTTTCGCCCTTTTGCTCAACTTGTTCAGGGCTTTTCTTTTGAATTTCTTTAGCCATAGTAACCTAAAATATATAAAAAATGTGAACGTTCAATTTTTAAAGGGGGTAATTCTAGCATTTTCTGCACAGCTTGCCACGATCTTTTACGTATTTTCTTAAAATTTCATACGTTTCCAATTATCTTGCACGCCGTCAAGTGCTAGATCTTATCCTTCTGATTCATATTCTCTCACCTCATAACCATACCCTTGTAGATCTTTCGCCACAAATTCAAACAGATGCGTAATGCAATTTGGGGCATCTTGATCTTGATGCGATACAAACAACAATTGAGTTTGGCTATTCGTTACCAGCTGTTCAATAAACTGTTTCACCAATTTACGATTTAAACCATCTAAGCTCTGTAGCGGTTCATCTAAAATCAAAATCGGCGGGTGTTTTACCATTGCTCGGGTGATAAGCAATAAACGTTGTTGCCCCCACGAAAGCGAGCGGAACGGCTTAGTCGCTAATGCGGTTAAATTTAGACGCTCTAGCCATTCATCCACTT
Organism: Pasteurellaceae bacterium 15-036681; assembly: GCA_002002485.1. GTDB lineage: Bacteria > Pseudomonadota > Gammaproteobacteria > Enterobacterales > Pasteurellaceae. The sequence goes on along the minus strand of MQVI01000023.1, from coordinate 17,049 downwards.
TAAGACGTAACGCATCGGGGATTTTTTGATAAATCCCGATTGAGTCAAAAAAGCCAGACAAAATCACATCTCGCACTGAGCAATTGACACGATAATCCATATGCAATTGGCTGCTCACATAGCCGATATGCTTTTTGATATCCCAAATAGTTTCCCCTGTGCCACGTTGTCGCCCAAATAACACAACGTGATTTGCATAAGATTGTGGATGGTCACCCGTTAATACCGACAACAAAGTTGATTTTCCTGCTCCGTTTGGCCCTTTAATCCACCAATGCTGGTTTGGCTCCACCGTCCACGAGAGGTTATCAAGGATTTTCTGTTCACCATATTGAATGGTGACATTTTTCAGTTCAAATGGATTGATGGTTGGATCTAAGCGATCTAAAGGAGCAGCACTTTTTGGTAAAGGCACATTGATCGCCTGCTCCGCATAGACTAGCTGCTGAAATATTGGGTTTTGTTCAATCTCGGCTTTACTGCCTTGTAACACTAAATGTTGCTGTTCCAATAACGCAATATGGGTTGTGGTGTTCGGAATATCGTTAAAGCGATTTACAATCACCACCACTGCCATTTTGGTTTTGAGTTCTGCCAACAACGCCATCCAATCACGCACCGATTGTTGATCAAGCCCTTCAAATGCTTCATCTAAAATCAATAAATCAGGCTCACTAACCAACAGCTGACATAACAGCACTTTACGGCTTTCACCTGTGGAAAGCTGAATAAAAGGGCGGTCGAGCAACTTGCGAATATGCAAGCGTTCAGCATACTGTTCGCATAGTTCTGCCTTATCGCTACCGTCTAGAATCATCTCACGAGCGGTAATCCCAAAATCATCGGGATCAACACAATCGTTATTACGCTGATTAAACACCGCTTCGATAATCTTTTGTTGTTGCTCAAAAGAGGATAACGCCATTTTGCAAAAATGGTTGTCAAATTGACCCCTTGCAAGCGGTAAGTTTCCGAGCAAAGCTTGCGAAAAAGCCGTTTTACCCGAGCCATTACCGCCAACAATCACCCAAAAATCAGAGGGGTTAATCTCCAATTTTTCGATAATAAGTTGGCTTTTATGTAGCTGAAAAGAGCTATTTTGAATATGAATCATTGTGTTTGCGACTTCCTGTTTTTTATTTTATGAATAATGTAGAGACTAATAAGTTTCGCTATCTCTCAATAAATGCACATTGCCTTTGCGGCGTAAAAATCCCGAGCGGTCAAAATATTCGATTAATTGCACCGTCACTTTACGTCCATAATTGATTTCATCACGCAGTTGGTTTACGGAAATATCGCCATTCTGTTGAATAAAATCCTTAATTAGCTGAGCAAACGCCGTTACTTGTTCAATTAAGAGGAAACGATCTTTGACAATCGGCACTAAATAACCCAATTTGCCTGCTTTATATAGAAGATTTCGCATCTGTGTTTCATCAATCGACAATTCGCTGGCAATATCACGTACCCAAAGTGCTTGGTTGGTGCGTTGGAAAATTGGCAACACATCACTCCAAATCTGTAGCTCATCTGCACTAAATTCAATGCGGTGTTCTGGGGTGTGAATCCAACCGCGAGTTTGAGCAAGTTGCTTATTCTCAATCAGCTCATCAATAAAACTATAAATAAGCTGTTCAGGCTGTTCTAACGCCACAATACGATATAAACGTGCTTTAGTTACGCCAAGTTGATCGTTATGTTGCTGGTGATATTCCGTCAATTTTTCGATAATACGTTGCTGTAGCTGCTGTTTAAATTCTGCCGAGAAAATCCATTTGCTATTTTGTTGATAACCAAGTGGCTCCACATCTTGAGCAAAAATCTGCTCCGCCCATAATAGCTGCTCCAACAGCATCGCTTTATCGGCAAGATAAAGTGCAAATCGCTTGTCTAAACTGACCGCTTGTAACAAACGAGCAAGATAAACCAAGCGTAAATCGCTCCGTTTATGGCGTTTTTGCGAGTGAATTTCCATCACCATCGCCCCTGCCAACGTTTGGCTATCATCACCACTACGGATAATCAGTTTATCGTTCAACGCAATATGCAACGGCTCATCAAGAATAATCTCCGCCACCGTTTCGCTGTTAGCATTGGCTTGTTTATCCACAAGCAGATTCACCTTGCCTGTGATATGGCTCGCATAGTGATAGAGATGCACAATGGTGTTCTCTTTCAAGGTTTGAGCAGTGGTTAATTTGACGGTAATGCGGTCCGTCGCAAAATTCGGGGCAAGCTGTGTAATCCAATCACCACGCTGAATTTGCTCTTTTTCAACATTGGCAATATTCAACGCAAGACGTTGCCCTGCAAAGCCTCGCTCGCTTTGATTATTTTGAGCGTGAATATTACGCACACGTACTTTTTGTCCGTTCGAAAGATAAAACTCATCGCCAATTTTGACCTGCCCTGCAACGGCAGTTCCCGTCACCACTAAGCCAGCACCTTTGACATTAAATACGCGGTCAATCGCATAACGGAATGGCTTGTTGATTAACTCACTTAGCTGATTGAGCTGAATTAAATGTTGCTTAAGCTCATCAATGCCTAAGCCACTATTTGCCGATGTCACAAACATCAGGCTATCGGCTAAAAATGGATAACGCTGTTGAAGTTGTTCGATAAGCTGCTCAATTTGAGCCTGCTCTGCACGATCCGCCTTGGTAATCACCACCATAATCTGCTTAAAGTTCAACAAACGTAAAATCGCCAGATGTTCATCGGTCTGCGGTTTAATGCCTTCTTCAGCAGAAACAACCAACATCGCATAGTTAATCCCACCCAGACCAGCCAACATATTCGATAGGAATTTTTGATGTCCCGGCACGTCGATAAAGCCGAGAATATCATTTTCAATCGGCAAATAAGCATAGCCGAGATCGATGGTCAGCCCACGTTTTTTCTCCTCAGGAAGATGAGCCGTATGCGTACCCGTTAAGGTGTGTAAAAGGGAGGTTTTACCGTGGTCTACGTGACCTGCTGTGACTATAATCATAGGAAATCCAGTTAGTTTATCTATTCGTGTCGATATAATAACAATTCTAATCTATTGTTCAATCGGCATCAAAAGAAAAGGATCCCTAAGTTTATATTGGCAAATAAGATGATAAAGAAATGGATTTTATTGCAGAAAAACAAGGGAGCAAACAAAGCCCCGTACTCACGTACAGGGCTATGAATCATATAATTTAGGTTAACTAAGAATCCTGCTTATCCGCTACATTGATAAGCAGAAATATATTAACCTTTTAATCTACCTGCTTGTTTGAGTTTATCTGCTCTTAATTTTAGTTTCTCATCATCCTGCTTAACTTTTTTTATCACTTCTGGATCAGAAGGTCCTTTTTTGAAATTACAACTTGCAATCACCATAGGATTTGAAGAGATATCCTTAACTAATAATCCGCTTGCTAGCTCAAAAAGAGTCCCCTTCTTCATCGGCTCGTATAATTGTTCTATGGTTAAACTTTCGTCCTCTTCTAGTCTATCTAATACAAACTCCCCTGGATATAACTTCATCAATCTTACCATGCTAGAAAGATAGTCATCACAACTTGCATTTGGGATCACTAATTTTAACTCTGGTTTATAAGGATCGGCGGTAATTTTAACTTCTTTTCCTAAGTCACGAGAAAGATAAGGCTGGATATATGTGTTAGCACTTGCCTCTAGATAAGGTATTACGTCCATATCACTTGCGGCAAAGGTATTTCCACTACAAACGATTGTAGCAAGAGCAAATAAAGAAAATTTAGTTTGTTTCATTGTAACCTCTCAAGGTGATCTATTCATTAAGCATTGTGTTTACTGCTCTACAGCAAATTTTAGTTGTTATGTCAATAACAACTAAAGGAAGTATACTCCCTTGCGATTTGTACACGACTTAACCTGTCGCAAGATGGATAAAAAACAACCTAGATAGATAAATTTATGATATATATGAAAGAGATAGAAATGCTAGGCTATGTTATTGAAACTGGAAATTGGTGGTGATTATCCCCCAACACGAGCCGTGCTGGGTTACTTATCTCAGTCGCTTTGCGACTGCTTACGAGCGACAGAATCGCTCAGCTATGTAACCCCATACGGCTCGTATGGGGTGGGTTAATCTTAGACAAGGGGTAAGATTTAAGGAACATTTTGCAGATTACACATCGTCATGCAAATACGGAGAACATTCATTTTCCTCTCCTTTGAGTAATTCCATTAACTTAGGATGAATAAATAACTTATCTCGCCCAATGGATAATTCCCGTAAAACTCCAATATCACACAATTCCTTTAAGTATTTTGATGCTGTTTGCCGTTTAGCAATTCCTGCATCCTCTAAATTAGCGATTCGGGTATAAGGTTGCTCAAAGAGCAAATCCACTAATTCTCGGCTATAAATTTGTGGTAATTTTTTCTGAATATACTTTTGGGTATCAACTGCTAATGCCTTAATAGCCTCAATTTTTTTCACCGTCCAAAATGCTGTATCTTCAATCCCCTTTAAAATATAGATAACCCACTGTTGCCAATCTTGTTTAGATGTCACCTCGAGTAAAAGTCGATAATAGTCATTTTTATTAGCAATAATATAACGGCTTAAATATAGAATCGGTAAATGTAGTAAGCCTTTTTCAATTAATAACAAACTATTCAAAACACGCCCTGTTCGCCCGTTTCCATCAATAAAAGGGTGAATTGCTTCAAATTGATAATGAGCCACAGCCAAAATAATTAACGGATCTAAATCATCACTGTAATGAATAAATTTTTCCCAATTTGCCAACTTATCACGAATTAATTGCTCCCCTTCTGGCGGTGTATAAATCACTTCACCATTCATACCATTACGCAATGCCGTGCCTGTAACTCGGCGAATGTCCATTTCTCTGCCTTTTATTTCACTACAAACTAAAACCGCAGTTTGAGTACAAAGTGGCAGCTTTTCTAAGCTTTTAAAACCAGAAAACAGTGCTGTTCGGTATTGTAATGCTTCTTTCGTTGCGGGATCTTGTTCATCACTATCTAATTGTAATGACTGAAAAAGTTTATCTGTCGTGGTAACAATATTCTCAATTTCACTACTTGCTCTAGCTTCCATAATCGGCAAGGTATTGATTAACATCGCTTGATTAGGAATCAGCTCTGCAGCTTGCTTCAGTTCAGCTAAAGCCGCACGAGCTTTGATAGTTTGTTTAAGAATTTCTTTTGTTTCTAATTCTTCACATGGTGGGAGAGCAGGTAACTGGTTGTATGCTAATTTTGGATTCCAATTTATCATCTTTAAAAATCTCACTTTTTTAAACATATTTTGAGTATATGTTTATCCGATAAACATATCAATAAAATACATTTAAAAATTCGATTTTTTTAAACATATTAGGGTCTGTTTATCTTTCATAAAAAACTGCGTTGTAGCCTAAAATAGGCACAGACTAGGCGAAAAACGCCGTTAATAATGGTGCTATTGACAAGTTTTGCAACGAAGGATGTACCAAGCCCTTTATGAAACACCACCCACAAGGGGTTAGTTTTGAGAAGAGATTTGCAAATAGAAAAAAAGCCCCGTACTCACGTACAGGGCGACATTATTGGCTATTTAGATACTACAGATCATACCCATCCATTCCAAATGCATTTTTATTTCGTTCTCGCATTATCTTCGGAATGTCTTTTTTTCAGATTAACTTTCACTTTTCCAACCTGAAAACCGTACATATCAATAATTTTCGCTTTGGAATAATGGTATTTTGTTGCCTTATTATTAAAATCAACCGATCTGAGTTTTGGATCTTGGTTTAATGTATCAATTTCACTTTTATTCTCTTGATAGAATTTGTGAATAAACAGTAAAGATTTTTTATTAGGTATGCTAAACCCACATTCATTTCCTGCAAGCTCACTAAAAGTATCTTTAAAGAAACGATCATAAGCAGGCACTATCGCAAATACACCTAGCAGAACTTTTGTAACTAAAGTAACAGCCTGATGATTGTTACCATTCAGCAGTTTTGTTTTTGCCTGCTCATAGAGTTCTAAAACTTTCTCGTATTTTGTATCATAATCTTGAACATCAATCTGCCAAGTACTTTCTGGCTCGGCATAAATCCATTCAACTAACTCTTTTAAATAGGCAGGATTTTTACTAAGAAGAAAACTTGAGCCACGCAACATTCCCCAACTTGCTAAATAACTCCACAGCACAAAACAGCTTTTTTCAATATCAATATTGCCACTCTCTTTTGAATGGCGAAAATGCGAATAGCACATATCAAAGCTATGATAGCGATGTGGAAAATCTTTGCTTTCATTGCTAAATGTAGCAATGATTTCAGTGATGTTTCTTTTCATAATGATGTCCTGTAGAATTTAAAAATACTGAAGAAAACTAGTTACTACTTGTAATAACTATTTGTTTTAAGACTATGGTAAATAACTAAGAAGATTAAATTCCTTGATTACCCATACAAGTCCATAGCTAGGAAGTCCTATCAAAAAGCACATAAACAATCCCAAATTAGCTGAACTATTATTTTCCTCATTTTGCTTTGCATAGCGTTTATCTATTTTACCTTTCTTCGTTCTTTTGCCTGATGGAAAAAAAATTAAGAGTGCAAGAGCCATTAAAAATTGAGAAAACATCTCTAAACTATTGACCGCAATAATGAGAGCATTTCCTTTTACATCTATAAAATTAGGGGCAATATATGCATACGATAGGGTATATACATTCATTGTTATTGCAATGATAAAAGGCAAAATATACACTGATAAATTGTACAGGATAAAAGGAATAAAAAAACAAATTAAAATCAATGAAGTAATTAAAACACCTTCAAACATCATAGTGAATCCTTTAATTGAATAAAATAGTATTGATAAATATCCCTAACTCTTTTTTGTTAGGGATATTTGGTTGTTATATCAATAACAACGCTTAATCTAACTCTTTTGTTACTGTTGCCACACTGTGGAAATCACAATTTCGGCATCCGTAGGTTTCTTCTTCAAGGGATTTCGTTACTTTGATATAACGTTTTTTGGTACCACGAGAATTTTTTTCTTCTACTTCTTTATTTGAAGTATAGCATTCTTTAGCTATAACGCCTTTGAGATAAACAGAGTCGATTTTGCCACATTTAGGACAGTCATAGCCTCCATCTGCTATCACTTTTACGTTGTAATCGACTTCCCTACGGTAAACCTTATGATAATCGCATTGCGTACATCTTAGAGCGTCTTCGAATTTTCTTTCCCAAGTTTCCATTCTGCGATCAACCTTTGCTTTGCGATCAAATTTAGTGACTAGACCTTTAAAAGTATAAGGGCTACGAACACGTTCATCCTCTAACTCTTGTAAACTTCCTTTAGTACCGCACTGTGGGCAAATATTTTTCTTTAATGCATCGCGAAAATACTCTTCTTCTTTCATTTCTTCTAGGCGTTTACGTTTTGCGGTTTCTTTTCTATCTGCAAAATAACCCACAATACAAAGTAAAACAAAAATACCAAGTCCAATCTTTAACCAATCCAGCCAATTCATAAGCCTTCCATCTCCAAAAAATTTGTGAATCAAAATACTCTGTTAATTTATTTAACAGTATTGTTTTAGTTGTTATGTCAATAACAACTAAAGGAAGTATACTTCCTTGCGATTTGTACACGACTTAACCTGTCGCAAGATGAATAAGAAATAACCTAGATAGATAAATTTATGATATATATGAAAGAGATAGAAATGCTAGGCTATGTTATTGAAACTGGGAATGGCGGTAGTTATCCCCCAACACGAGCCGTGTTGGGTTACTTATCTCAGTCGCTTTGCGACTGCTTATGAGCGACAAAATCGCTCAGCTATGTAACCCCATACGGCTCGCATGGGGTGGGTTAAGCTTAGACAAGGGGTAAGATTTAAGAGCAATTTTGCAAATTCAAAATCGAACGGACACGGGCACCGTGTCCCTACCGATGAGCATTATTCGAAGTCTACACTCCAACCATAATCTGCACACGCATTCATTAAGCTATATTAGCGAGCATCTCAATTAATTGCTCAAACTCTGCGACACTTCGTAAATCTAGCCACATTTTTTGTTGGGCAAAACGGGCAATAATCGGGCGTGGGAGAGTTTTAAATTTCTGTTCTAATTCAAGCAAATCGCTCTGCTTTTCAGCACTGATGGTGACAGCGATTGAAGGTAATCTTTCCGTTGGCAAAGCACCACTACCGATCTGAGCTTCGCTTTGCTCAATTTGCAAAACATAGCGAGAATCTACCCCCTTGCAGAGAGCATCTTTAAGCTGTTCCGCTTTGAGTTGCAAACTTTCTAGTGATTGGGTGAGCAAATGCAAGGTTGGCAATTCCGCCGTTAAATTATCGGGGAATAAGTAGTGACGTAAGGTTGCTTCAAGTGCTGATAAAATCACTTTATCGCAGCGTAATACACGCTTGAGTGGGTGCGATTGTAATTGAGCAATTGCCTCTTTCTTACCGACAATAATCCCAGCTTGTGGGCCGCCCAATAGCTTGTCACCAGAGAATGAAACCAAATCCACACCTGCTGCGACCTTCTGTTGCACCATCGGCTCTGCTGGCAAACCTAATGCGTGCATATCGGTGAGTGAGCCACTACCTAAATCGCTCATCACGGGCAAATTAAACTCTTTGCCGAGTTCAACTAATTCCTCTTCACTAACGCTTGCGGTAAAACCTTGAATTTGGTAATTACTGGTGTGAACTTTCATTAAAAAGGCGGTATTTTCGTTGATTGCGTTGCGATAATCCTTTAAATGGGTACGATTGGTTGTACCAACTTCAACTAATTTACAACCTGCTTGCTGCATAATATCAGGAATGCGGAATGCCCCACCGATTTCAACCAATTCACCACGAGAAACAATTACTTCTTTGCCCTGTGCAAAGGTGGCTAACATCAACAATACCGCCGCTGCATTATTATTTACCACGCAAGCCGCTTCCGCTCCAGTTAATTGCTGTACCAGTTCTGAAACATAGTTATCTCTATGGCTACGCTTACCTGCATCAATATCAAATTCTAATGCGACATTATTTCGCATTGCTTGCGTTGCGGCTTGAATCGCTTTTTCCGACCACAAACCACGCCCAAGATTGGTATGCAGCACTGTACCTGTGAGGTTAAATACACTTTTGATAGCAACGGACTGCAGAGAGATGAGCTGTTGCTCAAGTTGGCTAAAGAGCTGATCTTCTTGGCTAAGATAATTCGGTAAAGATTGGGTTTGTTGAATATGCTGGCGAGCCTGTTCAATCAGCTTTCTTGCTTGCTCAACCACAGCAGAATGCCCAAATTGCTGAATAAGCATTTGACCTTGAGGGCTGTTAATTAGCTTATCAACAGCAGGAATTTGGCGAAATAGTGTTTGCATAACGATAAACCTTATCAGAAAATTTGAACAATTTTAATTTATTCAGTAGAATGGAACAGTTTTTCGGAGGCGCGTCATGTCCGGTGATGTGGCAGGATTTCAAATCCTGTTGAGGACGCCAGCGTTCTCGGGTGGGTTCGACTCCCATGCGCCTCCGCCAACTCATTTATTGCATACGCTTACCTAATTCTCGAATAATATAGCCTGTCCCTGGAATAAAACTTCCCACAATTTCAGCAGAAATTTCCGTAATTGGCTCTCGATTATTATGAAGCATACTTTTTAATGTCCCCAACATCGATTCTTTTATCACTTTCCCTGTCACACCATCAATTTCAATTTCTTTTACCTCTTCCGTTTCTTCATTAACATATTCAAAAGTAAAAATAGGGTGGAAATATAAATTAACAGTAGTGAAATGGATATTATCTTGGTATTTCAATGTATTATCTGTCGTGGACTTTGTTAAATTGTAAAAATCACTGATAATTTTTTTCTCTAGATTTTGCTGAGCCGGTGGCATCTGTGTCTCTAACTCAGGCATCATATTATTTAATGCTGCGCTATAGCTCTCAAGAGGCGTGTTATCACTATTGTGTAACTCTACATACTTGCGATAAAGCGCATCATTTTGAATCAACATTCCTCTAGAATCATAAATATAGCTTGTTTTCTTTTCGTAATGAGCCACTCCGGTCGCGGGAACCTCAATACTCTTTTGAGAGGTAGGATTTTTTACTTCATAGGTATTATCAGCAATAATTAAATGCTTAGTATTAGCTTCGTTAATTGGAATATTCAGTAGTGTTTGATATTCATAATCGATGGTATGGTTCGCTTCAATCAACCAAAATGGTGACAGACTGCTTTTCACACGTCTAAACTTTAAAGGAGATTTTTTGAATAGACTAAAAACACTACTCACTTCTTTACCCACTTCTGTCAAAGCGTCTTCAATAGAACACAACTCTCTAATCTCAATGATAGAGGCATCAATTTTATTAACTTTTTGGTAGTTTTCCTTATCGATCAGTGGCATTGTTTGCATAATTAGTCCTTACAAAAGATGATTCAATGGTTCAGCATTATTCTACTTAATATACACCAATAATTCATCCGTTTTATTTTTAATCACCCACATAACCTTGCAAAACTTTGCACAAATCTTACCGCTTTCTATTCCTCCATTGCCTAAAAATCATTATTTCTATGTTATAATTCGCCTCTTTTATTAACAGAAATATAGATAGAACTCGATTATGACACAGAATTTAGTAGAATTTTTAACATACACTTTGGAAGGCTTAAAAGCTCAAGATATTCAAGCAATTGATGTTAAAGGCAAATCAAGCATTACTGACACAATGATTATTGCGACAGGTACTTCAAGTCGTCATGTTGCATCAACAGCGCAAAACTTGATTGATGATGCCAAAAAAGCAGGCGTTGAAGTTTTTGCTTCTGAAGGCAAAGCTGTTGCAGATTGGATCGTGGTAGATTTTGGCCAAGCCATTGTACATATCTTGCAACAAGATAGCCGTGAGATGTACCAATTAGAAAAACTTTGGGCTTAAATTAACATTTACTATGAAAATACAACTGATCGCTGTTGGAACAAAAATGCCAGATTGGGTGACAAAAGGCTTTGAGGAATACCAACGACGCTTTCCAAAAGATATGCCATTTGAATTAATCGAAATCCCAGCAGGTAAGCGAGGGAAAAATGCGGATATTAAACGTATTTTAGAGCAAGAAGGCAAGGCAATGCTTGTGGCTGCAGGACGAGGCAAAATTGTGACTTTGGATATTCCAGGCAAACCGTGGACGACAGAACAATTAGCTAAACAGCTAGAAGGTTGGAAAAACGATGGGCGAGATATTTGTATTTTAATTGGTGGTCCGGAAGGTTTATCACCAGAATGTAAGGCTGCAGCAGAACAGAGTTGGTCTCTCTCTCCATTGACGTTACCACATCCTTTAGTTCGAGTGGTGGCAGCGGAAAGTTTATACCGAGCATGGTCGCTCACCACAAATCACCCTTATCATCGAGAATAATAGTGTGTTTGGTAAATTAGGCAAATTAACAAAACCTCAAAATTACGAAAAAGTACGCAATGGACAAGCGGAGAAAAATTTATTTATCCGCCGTGCGCTTATTTCGTTTTTAGGTGTTCTAGCATTAACCGGAGTATTATTTGCTAACCTATATAATCTGCAAATCGTAGATTATGAGTCTTATCAAACCCGTTCTAACGGCAACCGTATCAAATTATTACCTGTGCCACCAGCACGTGGTTTGATTTATGATCGAAATGGTAAGGTATTAGCGGAAAACATTACTTATTTTGGTCTCTTTATTATTCCTGAAAAGGTAGAAAATTTAGAGCAAACGTTAGAAGAATTACGTTTATTAGTTGGCTTAAGTGATACAGATATAGAAAACTTTCATAAAGAGAGAAAGCGTTCATCACGTTATACGCCGATTTTATTAAAACCTGATTTAACTGAAGAGCAAATTGCACGTTTTTCGGTAAACCAGTTCCGTTACCCAAGTTTAGATGTCCAAGCTTATTTTAAACGTAACTACCCTTATGGCGAAATTATGACCCATATTTTGGGTTATGTTGCCAAAATTAATGATAGAGATAAGAAGCGCTTACAAGAAGAAGGTAAATTCGGTAACTATGCTGGCTCCCATGATATCGGGAAGCTTGGTATTGAAAAATACTATGAAGAGCAACTGCATGGCATGACTGGCTTTGAAGAGGTCGAGATTAATAACCGCGGTAAAGTTATTCGTAAATTACGCGATCAAGCACCTGTTGCTGGCAGTAGTATTCGCCTAACAATTGATATTGAATTACAACGCTACATTGCAAATCTACTAGGTAATCAAAGAGGTGCAGTAGTTGTATTAGATCCAACTGATAGCAGTATTTTAGCAATGGTAACCAACCCTAGTTATGACAATAACTTATTTGTAGATGGTATTTCTGGCAAAGACTATAAAACTTTATTAGATGACCCAGATCGCCCACTTTACAGCCGTGCAACTCAAGGGACTTATCCACCCGCTTCAACCATAAAATCATTTATGGCAGTGGCAGGTTTGACAGAAGGTAAAATTACTCCAAGCTCTACTGTTTTTGACCCTGGCTATTGGATTTTACCAGGTACAACACAGCGCTTCCGTGACTGGAAAAAAAGTGGCCATGGTCGAACGGATGTAAATAAAGCAATTACGGAGTCCTCAGACACTTACTTCTATCAACTTGCCTATGATATGGGAATTGATAAGATGTCTGAATGGATGAAACGTTTTGGCTTTGGTGTGCCAACTGGTATTGATATTAATGAAGAATCATCCGGCATTATGCCAAACCGTGAATGGAAGCAAAAACGTTATAAAAAAGGTTGGATCCCTGGCGATACAATTTCAGTCGGGATTGGTCAAGGGTACTGGATTTCAACACCATTACAGTTGGCAAAAGCAACTTCTGTATTAATTAATAACGGTAAAGTGAATACGCCGCATTTGATGAAAGAAATTATGTCTACGGACACGGTTCACCCATATCAAGATCCTTTGCTATACGAAGATATTACAGGTGTTCCCCCTCGTTTTTGGCAAATTTCAAAATTGGGTATGTACAACGTAATTAATGCAAGTAATGGTACAGGGCGTAAAGCATTTGCTGGAGCATCATATCGCGCGGCAGGCAAAACAGGCACTGCGCAAGTATTTAGTTTAAAAGGTAAAAACTATGACAAAAATTCGATTAGTAAAAACCTGCATGACCACGGTTGGTTTATTGGATATGCGCCGTATGAAAACCCCAAAGCAGTCATTTCAATTATTTTAGAAAATGCTGGTGGTGGTGGTAGCACAGCGGCTCCAATGGCTCGTCGAGTTTTAGACTATGTAATGAAAAATCAAACCACTGTAACAACACCATTGCCATTGCAACCGGAACCAACAAATAGCGATGATGAGGATCTAAGTGAATAAATCATTTTTAAACCGCTTCTGGAAGGTATTTGCCCTTGATATTTGGTTATTAATAGGGTTACTAGCAATCACAATCTATGGTCTAATTGTGCTATATAGTGCTAGCGGTGGGAATGAAGGAATGTTTATGAATCGTATTATCCAAGTCACTCTTGGCTTAGGTGTGATGCTTTTTATGGCATTTATTCCCCCTCGCTTTTACGAAAAAGTTTCTCCCTATTTGTATATTTTCTGTATTGTTCTATTGGTATTAGTAGATTTGGTAGGGGAAACCAGTAAAGGCGCACAACGTTGGTTAAATCTTGGCTTTGTACGCTTTCAGCCATCTGAAATTGCTAAGTTGTCTGTGCCATTGATGGTTGCAACTTTTTTAGGAAGCCGTCCTCTACCGCCAAGTTTTAAGGATACCTTTATTGCTCTAGCAATTATTATTGTGCCAACTCTGTTAGTTGCAATTCAACCTGATTTAGGAACATCAATATTAGTTTGTGCTGCAGGTGTATTTGTTCTATTCCTTGCGGGACTAAGTTGGAAATTAATTAGTGCTGGAGTGGTATTCCTAGCTGGGTTTATTCCAATCATGTGGTTTTATTTAATGCACGATTACCAAAAAACACGTGTAATGACCTTATTTGATCCTGAGCGTGACCCATTGGGAGCAGGCTATCATATAATTCAATCAAAGATTGCGATTGGTTCGGGTGGATTTGAAGGAAAAGGTTGGATGGAAGGTACTCAATCTCAACTTGAGTTCTTACCAGAGCCTCATACAGATTTTATTTTTGCCGTTCTCAGTGAAGAACATGGGATGATCGGCATTTTAGTGCTACTCGCAATTTATCTGTTTATTATTGCGCGTGGATTAGTGATCGGCTCAAAAGCACATAATGCTTTTGGTCGAATTTTATCAGGAGGAACAGCTTTACTGTTCTTCGTTTATGTATTTGTGAATATTGGGATGGTGAGTGGTATTCTACCTGTGGTAGGTGTTCCCTTACCACTATTTAGCTATGGGGGAACCTCTTATGTCACCCTAATGGCTGCTTTTGGTCTAATGATGTCTACTTATGTGCATCGTGAGCGTAAAGATAAAAGTAATCCTTACAATAGGCTCAAATAACATCGATTATTTACTTTAACAGCAATGCTAAAGTAAAAGGAGATTTTTTAATGAAATTAACAAAGATAGCAGTTTTCTTACTGGCTGGCGTGCTTTCAACAGCACCAGTGCATACCTTTGCTGCTACCAAGGCAGGTAGTTCGTCAAAAACTCATAAGAGTGTGACAAAAGTAACCAAGGATAAGGTAATCAAAGCGAAAGCTCATGGCTCTAATAAAGCAAAAACATCCAAGGTGAATGTAAAGACTTCTCACAGTAAGTCTACACCTGCGAACATAAAAAACGAAACTAAAGCGCTATATGGCGTAAAAGGTGCACAGTTAAAGCACGTAAAAGTGAGTGACTCTACTCGCACCTATAAAGAAAAAGGTAAATACCATAAAATTATTGGTAAAGAAGCTTCACGTCAATATAGCCAAACAGGTATAGCTAGTTACTATGGTGGCAAATTCCATGGTAGAAAAACAGCCAATGGTGAAATTTACGATAAATATGCCTACACTGCAGCACATAAAACTCTTGCATTAGGGTCTTATGCACTAGTGACTAATCTGAATAATGGTAGAAAACTGATTGTACGCATCAATGATCGTGGACCTTACAGTAAAGAACGTATTATCGACCTTTCAAAAGGTGCAGCTCGTGAGTTAGGAATGATTCATTCTGGTACTGCTCGTGTACGAATTGAAGCTATGCAAGTGGATAAAGACGGCTACATTTCAGGTAAAGCAGCACATTCATTGGCAAAACTGGCAAAACAAGAAGGATTACCTTTAAAAATTAAAGGTGAAGGTGATGCTCTTGCGATCAAAGCTGACAGCCAAAAATTAAAAACACCTTCTGATAAGAAAGTATTATTAACAAATAAGCCTCATGAAAAAGTGACAACAACATCACTTAAAGTCATTGCGCCAACTGAAAAGGAAGCTAAAAAAGTCGCTTTACAAGTTAAACAAAAAACTCAAATTTCTAAAGTTGATGGTAAGTATGAGGTCAATATCGCTGTTTCCAACAAAATCGAAGGAGATAAAGTGAAGAAGCAGATAAGTAAACTCAATCGCCATCAAATTGTGATGAACTACTAAAAACTAAATGGATGTCCTATGTTAAACAACAAGTTATTTAAAACACTGAGTTTATGCACCCTAGCAATGTCTAGTGTGAACCTAGCAAATGCAGAAGATTTTGATTATGGCATTCCTGCGCCACAATTAAATGCACAAACTTTTATCTTGATGGATTACAACTCTGGCGCTGTACTTGCAGGTCTTAATGCGGATCAACGTCAATATCCAGCGTCTCTAACCAAAATGATGACCAGCTATGTGATTGGACAAGCGCTAAAATCTGGTCAAATTAAGAATAGTGATATGGTAACTATCACTGAAAGTTCTTGGGGACAAAAATTCCCAGGCTCTTCAAAAATGTTCCTTAACTTAAATCAACAAGTTTCAATTGAAGATTTAAATAAAGGTATCATTATCGTTTCAGGAAATGACGCAACTGTTGCTGCTGCAGAACATATCTCTGGTTCTCAAGCGACATTTATCGACACAATGAACAAATATGTTCAACAGTTTGGCTTGAAAAATACGCATTTTTCAACAGTACATGGCTTAGATGATCCAAATCAATATTCATCAGCACGCGATATGGCAATTATTGGTGCTCACGTAATCCGTGATCTACCAGAAGAATATAAAATCTACGCAGAAAAAGAATACACATTTAATAAAATTAAACAGCCTAACCGCAATGGTTTATTGTGGGATAAAACTATGAATGTGGATGGCATGAAAACTGGTCATACCGATAAAGCTGGTTATAACCTAGTTGCTTCAGCTTATAATTCTAATACTCGCTTAATCTCTGTCGTAATGGGCGTGCCGACCTATAAAGGGCGTGAAGTTGAAAGTAAAAAGCTACTTCAATGGGGTTTCGCAAACTTTGAAACGCTAAAACCATTAGTGGCAGGTCAAACTGTGTTAGAACAAAGTGTTTACTATGGTGATGTTGGCAAAGCACAATTAGGTGTATTGCAAGATAGTTTTATTACCATCCCTAAAGGTAAATCAGGCGAGTTAAAAGCGCGCTATGAATTAGAGAAGAGAACACTTGAAGCCCCATTTGCAAAAGGCCAAGTTGTCGGTAAAGTTATTTACCAATTAAATGGTAAGGATATTGCAAGTGTTGATTTACAAGTGATGCAAGAGATCCAAGAAGCAGGTATCTTTGGCAAAGCATGGGATTGGATGATCTTAACAGTGAAAGGTTTATTCAATTAATCTTGCTCTTGTAATTAAGAAAATGGCCCCCATTTAGGTGGGACTCTAAGCGGTGAGATCTTGCAAGATTTTTGCAAAATCACACCGCTTGTGTCATAAAACTCATACTGTAGCAACTGTGTTCCTACACAAAAAAGTTATTCAATTTTAACCCACAGTTTCTGTGGATAAGTGGCGTGTCGCATCCCATTTTTCATTGCGCTTAACTAACGCATTCATAATGGTTAAAAGTTTAC
>MQVI01000022.1 GCA_002002485.1 Pasteurellaceae bacterium 15-036681 | reverse complement strand
CAGGTGATGACACTCCAATCGTTCGTGGTTCAGCGTTACAAGCGTTAAACGGCGTACCAGAGTGGGAAGAGAAAATTTTAGAATTAGCAGCACACTTAGACTCATACATCCCTGAGCCAGAGCGTGCGGTTGATCAACCGTTCTTATTACCAATCGAAGACGTATTCTCAATCTCAGGCCGTGGTACAGTAGTAACAGGTCGTGTTGAGCGTGGTATCATCCGTACTGGTGAAGAAGTTGAAATCGTAGGTATCAAAGAAACTACAAAAACAACTGTAACTGGTGTTGAGATGTTCCGTAAATTATTAGACGAAGGTCGTGCGGGTGAGAACGTTGGTGCATTATTACGTGGTACTAAACGTGAAGAAATCGAACGTGGTCAAGTATTAGCGAAACCAGGTTCAATCACGCCACACACAGACTTCGAATCAGAAGTTTACGTATTATCAAAAGAAGAAGGTGGTCGTCACACTCCATTCTTCAAAGGCTACCGTCCACAGTTCTACTTCCGTACAACTGACGTAACTGGTACAATCGAGTTACCAGAAGGCGTAGAAATGGTAATGCCAGGCGATAACATCAAAATGGTAGTAAGCTTAATCCACCCAATCGCGATGGATCAAGGTTTACGTTTCGCTATCCGTGAGGGTGGCCGTACCGTTGGTGCTGGTGTTGTTGCGAAAATCATCAAATAATTTTATTTGAAATGGTTTCGCAGGGTGGGCATTCTTGCCCACCGTTACAAACACAAAAAAGGCAGATCGAAAGGTCTGCCTTTTTGCTTTTTTGAGTCTTGCTCAAACCAAAATTTTGAGTACTCTCTCCCCAAGAGAGAGACAGCTTTGTGTTTACAAATAGAAAGGATATCTATCCAATTAGCCTTTTAATTTTTCTAAAAGCTTGTTGTGAATCCCACCAAAAGCACCATTACTCATTACTAAAATATGATCGTTTGGTTTTGCTTCCTCTATGACTAGATTCACCAGTTCATCAATATTTGCGGACCACTGAGATGGCTGTTCTAGTGCATCAGTAATCACACTCACTTGCCATGGAATTGTATCAGGTTGATAAACAAAGACTTGATCTGCATCTTTCAATGATGGTGCAATTTCATCTTTATGAACGCCCATCTTCATGGTATTTGAACGAGGTTCTAATACTGCTAAAATACGTTGATTTTTGCCAACTTTGCCTCGAAGTGCATCGATTGTCGCTAAAATTGCGGTTGGGTGATGAGCAAAATCATCGTAAACTGTAATGCCATTAACTTCTCCTTTCACTTCTAAACGGCGGTTAGCGTTGATAAAGCTATCCAAGGCTTTGCAGGCCTTGGCAATATCCACACCTGCGTGTTGAGAAGCGGCAATAGCCATGAGTGCGTTATGCATATTATGTGCACCAAGTAAGCTCCAATGTACTTCGCCTACTTTTTGTTGATGATGATAAATCGCAAAGTTAGAACAATCTGCTGTTAAAGGTTCAGCATACCACTCGTTCTCTTTACCAATAAATTGCAACTCACTATAGCTGCCCATTGCCAGAGTATTTTGTACATTTTGATCTGTTTTTGCCGATAAGATGCGACCATTTTGTGGCATTGCTCGCACTAAATGATGGAATTGGCGCTGAATCGCTTTTAAGTCGTCAAAAATATCAGCATGGTCAAAATCAATGTTGTTAATAATCAAGGTTTTTGGGCTGTAATGTACGAATTTAGAACGCTTGTCGAAGAAGGCAGAATCGTATTCATCGGCTTCAATCACAAAGAAATCACTTTTTCCTGCACGAGCTGAAATACCGAAATTGCCTGCTACACCACCGATTAAGAAGCCTGCATCAATGCCATTTTGATCTAAAATCCAAGAGAGCATACCAGTAGTAGTCGTTTTACCATGCGTACCGGAAACAGCTAACACCCAACGATCTTTTAATAAATGATCATGTAGCCATTGTGGGCCAGAAGTATAGTTCAAGCGGTTATTTAACACGTATTCTACGCAAGGATTACCGCGGCTCATTGCATTACCAATAACAACCATATCCGGTGCTGATTGAAGTTGAGCAACGTCATAATTTGGAATAATTTCGATGCCACTTTTCTCTAAGAAAGTGCTCATAGGTGGGTAAACATTGGTATCTGAACCAGTCACTTTGTAGCCTAGTTCACGTGCGATGATTGCTACGCCTCCCATAAAAGTGCCACAAATACCAAGAATATGAACATGTTGTTGCTTCATTAAATGCCTCTAAATGTAAAAATTATGTGACAAACATCACAAAACTGAACTTTGCTCCAAAGTAGGAGCACAACTGACGAGTATAATAAAGCAATTATTTCATAATAGCCAATTAAGGAAACAAAAATGAAAACATTAGGCGAATTTATCGTTGAACGTCAAGCAGAATACCCAGGCGCAACTGGAGAGTTAAGTGGAATTTTATCTTCAATTCGTTTGTCTGCTAAAATCATTCATCGTGACATTAACCGAGCTGGCCTAACTCAAGATATTCTGGGTGTTTCAGGGGATGAAAATATTCAAGGCGAAACCCAAATGAAACTAGATGTTTTTGCGAATGAAACGATGAAAAAAGCCTTGATTGCACGTGGTGATGTTGCTGGTTTTGCTTCAGAAGAAGATGATACTTTTGTCGCATTTGATACAGAACGTGGACGTAATGCTAAATATATTTTAATGACAGATCCGCTTGATGGTTCATCAAATATTGATGTAAATGTGTCAGTAGGTACCATTTTTTCTATTTACAAACGTGTTTCACCAATTGGCACACCAGTGACAATGGAAGATTTTTTACAAGAGGGGCGTAAGCAAGTCGCAGCAGGCTATGTGACTTACGGTTCATCGACCATGTTAGTTTATACTACTGGCAATGGTGTAAATGGCTTTACTTATGATCCTTCACTTGGTTTATTTATTCTTTCTCACCCAAATATGAAAATGCCACATGAAGGCAAATATTACTCAATTAACGAAGGGCAATATGTGACTTTCCCTAGTGGTGTGAAAAAATTCATTAAATTCTGTCAGGAAGAGGATAAAGCGACTAAGCGTCCATACTCTTCACGCTATATCGGTTCACTAGTATCAGATTTCCACCGTAATTTATTGAAAGGTGGAATCTACATTTACCCAACTTCAACAAGCTATCCAAAGGGCAAATTACGCTTATTATACGAAGGTAATCCAATGGCGTTTATTGCTGAACAAGCAGGTGGTATGGCAACTGATGGGGTAAATCCAATTTTAGATATTAAGCCAACGGAGCTACATCAACGTATTCCGTTCTATGTAGGTTCAACAGCAATGGTTAGAAAAGCTGGTGAGTTTATGACTGAGAGTGAGTAAATTCTTAGATAAAAGCCAAACTTAGCCATGGCTGAGGCTACTGATAAGCCTCAAATTTATGTGAAATGCAAGATGGCATTCTAGCCTACCATGTTATAGCCTGTTGACTTTATTAGTGGGGTGGGCACTAATGCCCACCCTGCAAAATGGATTAGATTTATTTCTTAATTAAGAAAAGAATCGCATCAATATAACGTTGAACAAATTCGTTTATTGAACCTGAATCAGAGAAGCCTTCCGAGTTAATTTGATATTGTTCATTGACAAAAAATGCTGGTACACTTCGAATTTTTAGCTCTTCCATTGCTTGATTCTGTTTTGCTACTAAGCCGTTTACTGCAAAGCTATTGATACCAGAATCGAACTGTTCTGCAGTAATTCCATTTGCTAAGAATACAGCACGAATGTCACCCATAGATTTAAAAGCATCTTTTTGTGCACCTTCAAACAATGGTGCTTTTACTTTATCTTCTGCACCTAACGCCATTGCTAATGCCCAAGCACGTGTCAAACTTTCAGATTGGCGACCTAAGAAATCAACGTGGTACTGTTTTAATACTGCACCTTCTGGTAATCCATCTTTGATTTTTCCAGGAATTTTATAAACTATCTCAAAATCATAACAATGTGGGCAATAGAAAGAGAAAAATTCGAGAACTTCTTTTTGAGTAGAAGGTGCTTGGCGAATTTCTGTATATTCTTTACCTTGTACAGGATCTTGAGCCATTGTCGGTGTGTTGAAAGCGAATAGCGCTGAAAGTGCAACAGCCGCTGTTGTTAATGCAAATTTTTTCATAAAATTCCTCGAGTTAAATTAAAAGTACAATCTTGTGACAATCTTATTCGTCTAAAATTCCACGTGCACGTAATAAAGCGGTTTTAAAATCATCTTCGTAATCTTTTTTTAGACCTGGGATTACCTCAGTCTTTTCTTTACCACGCATTTTAAGCTGATAAATTAGCACTTCATCACGCAAGGCATCTAAATTATTCGACTCTCCCACTTCTTCGGCAAGCTTGTGTAACATATCAATTAGGTGTAAATCAGGCTCTTGACGCCAGTGTTCGCCTAATAATTCTAAAACTTCATCTAAACGCTTACATTTCATAATAAAAAACCTTAAAAAAGTTTGTGGAAATTGAGGTGAAATCATATACTTTTGTGACATATTTTGCAAAGTAAGGGAATTAAAATGGCACAAATAAATGAAATTTCTGCGGTAATTTTAGCTGGCGGCTTAGCACGTCGTTTAAATGGAGTGGAAAAAGGCTTGCAGCTGTTAAATGGTAAGGCTTTAATTTCGCATATTATTGAACGACTTTCTCCTCAAATTGGCAAAATTTCATTAAATGTGAACCGCTTGCAAGAGGTTTATCAACAGCAATATCCTGAGTGTGCAATCTATTCTGATAACCTCACTGATTTTCAAGGGCCATTAAGCGGAATGCTTTCTGGTTTTCAACATTTAGAAAATGAATATTTGTTGTTTGTGCCTTGTGATAGCCCATTTTTACCCCTCAATTTATTGCAAAGGCTCAATACGGCATTAACGATTAACGATGTGCAAATTGCTTATGCTCACGATGGTGAACGAGCGCATCCCACTTTTGCTTTGCTTCATCGCTCTGTTGTTCCAGCATTAGAGAGTTATTTAGCTCATGGTGAACGTCGTTTATTCCAATTTTTCCAATTGCAAAAGAGTATTGCGGTCGATTTTTCTGAACAGCGACAGGCATTTCAAAATTTTAATAACCCTGAGGATTTCAATCATTATAAGCTCTCTCCTCAATGGGGAGAGAGTCCCAAAGGGGAGAGAGGGGGGAAACTTCCTTTACTTGCCATTACAGGCTACAGCGGCACGGGCAAAACAACCTTACTTGAAAAATTAATCCCAGCATTAACCAAACGCAATATCAAAGTGGGTCTGATTAAACATTCTCACCATAATGTTGATGTAGATAAAGCAGGAAAAGATAGTTACAGAATGCGAATGGCAGGAGCAAATCCAACAATGGTGGTTTGTGATCAACGCTGGGCATTGATGGCTGAAACGACAGAATTAGCTTCTTTTGATTTTTTACTTCAGCAATTTGAGCATAAAAATGTAGATCTGGTGTTAGTTGAAGGATTTAAACATGAGGGATTGCCAAAGATCCAACTTCATCGCAAAGGGATCGAAAAGCCTCTGCCTGAGTTGGATCGATTTACGCTTGCGACGGCAACAGATTATCCGTTGGATCGAGAGAATTGGTTAGATATTAATAATCTAGAACAGATCGCTGATTTTATCGAGAAGTACCTATTAGGCTAGAGGTTCTCCACGCTCTGGTAATAATACAGGGATGCCATGTTCAATCGGATAAGCTAATTTAGCTTCACGGCTAATTAAGCAGTTGTTATCTTTATCCCATTCCAATTTTGTGTTGGTAACAGGGCAAGCGAGATGATTAATTAATTTTTCGTTCATTTCGAGTTCTCACTAAATCAAAAATTGGCTTGAGTAAACAAGCGGTGTCTTCTGTAGAAAATTTTGCAGAAACCGGTACATACCACCAATTCTCTTGGGCAAAATCTTGGCATTTCACCGCATCTTTTTCTGTCATTAAGAGTGGGAAATTTTCTTTCAAAATGGGTTGAATGATATCCAATGAATAAGGTTGATGATCGGCAAAACTAAAGCAATCCTCAAGTACAATCCCTTTTTTCTCTAACATGGTAAAAAAGCGAGGAGGGTAACCAATGCCAGCGAGTGCAATCACTTCCTTTCCTATAAAATCAGTTAGGGGTTTGTGTTCACCTGTTTTTAGATTAACAGCATATTCGGTCACAAGCGTCATTAAATGCTCATTCTCTTTTGCAATTCCGCCGTTACAAATGACCGCTTGTACTGATTTTAAGCGGCTCGGTAATTCTCGCAAACTGCCTGCAGGCATCACGAAGCCATTACCAAAACGGCGTTCACCATCCACCACAACCCATTCGATATCTCGTTGTAGCGCATAGTGTTGTAAACCATCATCAGTAATGATTAGATCTAGCTCAAATTGGTTGAGAAGTAGCTCAATACTTTGTTGGCGATTAGGCGAAATCGCAACTGGTGCATGAGTACGTTGGGCAATTAATACTGGCTCATCGCCCATTTGCTCAGGTTTACTTTGTGCTGTCACAAGTTGTGGGAAAATTTTGTTTTTCCCACCATAACCACGCGAAATCACGCCAACTTTTAAGCCTTGCTGCTGTAGCTGTTCAACGAGCCAAATTACTACTGGCGTTTTGCCATTGCCGCCAACGGAAATGTTACCAACCACCAAAACAGGTACTGGTGAACGGTAAGATTTCAGTAAATTTTTGCGATATAACCAAACTCTCAATTGGCTAATTAGCCAAAAGAGTAGCGAAAAGGGGGCGAGTAACCACGTAACAATTGAACGAGATTGCCAGATATTCATAACTTATGGATTTAACAATTTATCATCTAACGCTAAATCTTCATTACTATTGATGCCGATTGGCTGCCTCAATACATTACGTGCGATTTCGTGAGCATCTGCTAACGAGTGTTCTTTGTAAGAACCACATTGGTATTCATTTAACTCTGGAATTTTTGACTCATCTGGTACTTTGTTTAATGCATCTTCCATTGATTTCTTCCATGCCTCAGCTACTTCTTGTGCAGATGGTGCGCCGATTAACGACATATAGAAACCAGTACGACAGCCCATTGGTGAAATATCAATGATTTCTACATTGTCACTGTTTAGGTGATCACGCATAAAGCCTGCGAATAAGTGTTCCATGGTGTGAATACCACGTGGTGATAAAATATCAATGTTTGGACGGCAGAAACGTAGGTCGTAAACTGTGATAGTATCACCTTTTGGGGTGCTCATTGTTTTTGCAACACGCACTGCAGGTGCATTCATTTTTGTGTGGTCTACTTTGAAACTATCTAATAAAGGCATTTTTTAAACTCCATTATAATTACATAAATAATTTCTCTCGCCGAAGGCGAGAGAAATGCTAAATAAAAATTACTGTGCATATCCTTGATCCCACATTAGGGCATCGTCTGGGGATTTGCGTTGTAAACGGAAACGCTGGTTTGCACTTGCTTGTGGTTGAACGACTCGTCCTGATGGGGTTGAGAAGGTTATTCCGCCATTAAATAATTGCGACATTGAACCAGAATTCATGCTGATACCACTTAAACTAACATCCATTGTGTAACCCGTAGAGGCCCAGAATTGGGTATTTTTACGAATTAAGTGCTTATATTGGTTGTTAATACGAACATGAATGAACACTCTATCTCCAAGTTCGCTTAGGCTTAAGCGCTGCACCATACCTACTTGCATACCGCGGAACATCACTGGTGCTTGAGGGGTAATACCATCAGCATCAGTGGTTTCAACAATTATCGGGAAGCCATTTGCATATTCAGTCGCATTAGTTGCTGTATCGGCTAACTGAAATTGATTTTGTGGTTTACCTGAACCTGCTTCGACATTGATATAGTTTTGAATCATAGCATCAAGATTTTTAAACCCAGTGGTGTCAATTTCTGGCGACACCGCATTAAACTTACTGCCTGCTTTTGCCACAATACCATAGTATTGCCCTTCAATGTAAGCGGTTGCTTTCACCTGTTTTTTTGCATTTTCAAGTTGTAAATTTTCAATTTTACCAATGGTTAAGCCCATATATTTAATGGGCATCCCTTTGCTTAACTTCGATGCGTCTTTAGCTATTAGCGTTAAATAGGTATTGCCTGATGTGGCTTTTTCTTTACTTGCATAAAGGGTCTTATTAGCTTTACTACCGTTGTTATCAAAGCTGATTGCTCCCTTTAATGTTCGCATTAATGGTGAGGCTTGTACACTAACGCCTTGAGTTGATATATCTACTGCAACCGCAGGTTCAACCCAGAAACGGCTTTTATCACTCAGTAAATTACGGTATTTGGGTTCAATAAAGAGATCAACATCAAAGTTCTCTTTTTTCGGACTGACTTTCAGCACTTCTCCGATCTGGAAATCGCGGTAGAGCACTACAGTTCCTTTATCAATGCCCGATAACTCTTTAGCTGATAGTGTTAAGGTTGTCTTTTTCTCGTTAGAAACAATGCCAGCCTCAGCACTATCTAAGTCTTTATAAAGTGGATAAACGCGTTTTGCCTGTCCTTCTGCTTTACCATTTACAATACGAATACCGCCTTTCAACCAATCGCTTGGTGACCCAGCTTGAACTCGCAAACCATCTAAGCCGACTTGTACATCTAAATTTGAAATTGCGATAAACTTACTATTGCCAGATACCAAATTCACATAAGGGGGATAAATAATCCCTTCAAAAGTCACCTTATCAACGCTTAGATTACGCTTTAAAAGTTCGCCGATTTGTACGTCATTATAGTAAATACCTTGCCCTTGTTCTACACCATAAGATTGAGGGGCGGTAAAGGTTAAAGGCAGGATGTTGGGTAAGCCAAGTAAATAATCAGCTTCTTTTTGTACATTAAATTCTGCTTGATATTCACCATTTCCTTTGGTGATATCGAAGAAGATACCACGGAACAGCTCATTTATCTTGCTAAGTTGTTCTTTATTTAAGTTAAATTTAGGCTCTTTTAATAAGATTACTGAGTCGCTACGCAATAAATCTGATTGGGTAGGATCGATTAATAGAGTGCCTTGTAACATACCTTTTTTTACAGGAGAGCCATCTTCATTTTTCGGCATAGTTAAATTTGAAAGTACACCCACTTGAATATTTTGATGATAGACTGGGGTTTCATTGACCTTCAAATTAGGCATAATTGGTAATGTTACTTTTACTTCAATACCACGTTGAGCTGATTTCAGATTTTCATATAGATTAAATTTTTGGCCTTGCTCCGCTTTTTCAGAGATTTCTGGAGAATCGAATGCAACCGCGCCTTGTACCACTGATGCTAAACTGTCTACAGAGACATTTAAACCTGTGGCTAGATTTGCATTGATATTGACTCCGCTAATATTCCAAAAACGGCTATCTTGCTTGACAAAATGCGCGTATTTTTTGTCGATGACCAAATCAATTTCGACTTTTTTCTGATCGGCTGTAAAGCGGTAGTCGGCAATGTTACCGACAGGTACTTTGCGATAGTATACACTTGCCCCTACAGTAATTGAGCCAAGATCATCAGACAGAAGTTTCACTAACAAGTCACCATCAGTTACCGTTACAGAAGGCGCTTCACTTTCACCGATAAAGCTATATTTATTTTTACTTTCTTCATCATCACTTGGTTGAAGAGTGATATAGTTACCTGAAACTAATGCATCTAGCCCTGATACGCCTGCAATGGATGCACTCGGTTTTACTAACCAAAATTTTGTACCCTCTTTTAGTACGGATTTGGCTTCAGGATTGATGTCTGCTTCGACCTCAACTTCTTTCAGATCATTAACAAAATAGACTTTTTTAACTTGCCCAATTTGTAAACCTTGATAACGGATCATGGTTTTACCAGCCGTAATACCATCTCCTTCAGCAAAACGAATGGTGATTTTTTCCCCTTGCTCTTTCAAAATTTGGAAGAACAGTAATACACCCACGGCAAAAGCAACTATGGGTAATAGCCAAAATGGGGAAATTTTTCGAGGCTGGCGGACCTTAGCTGGAACGACATTTACTGTATTTTCTTCAGACATTTTATGTAAAATTTCCTAGATTTTAGATACACATAAGCGGTGAGTTCTAGCAAAAATTTTGCTTAAACTCACCGCTTGCTTTAATTACCTAAGTGATAACTTATTGAAAAATTTACTTTTTCTCATCACAATGATTGATGTTGCCACATTTACCGTAGAGGTACTGATTACGGCTTTCTAATTGGATACCGAGTTTTTGGCTAATTTCACGTTGACGGCGTTCAATTTCAGAATCTTTAAATTCAAATACCTTACCACAGTCAGTACAAATAATATGGTCATGCTGCTGTCCATAGTTTAATTCATACACTGCTTTATTCGCGTCGAAGTTATGACGCATGAGAATGCCAACTTCTTCAAATTGATTTAAAACTCGATAAACTGTTGCTAAACCGATTTCAGATTGGCGTTCTAACAGTAATTTATAGATATCTTCTGCAGAGAAATGCTGCATTTCATCACGAGTAGTTTGCATTAAATCCAGAATAGTTAAACGCGGTTCCGTTACTTTTAAACCTACTTTTTTAAGTAAAGCTACGTTTTCTTCAGACATATCGTTCTCCTTTATATCTTAAGCTAATTCGGCTAAGCACATTTCATCAAAAATTTGTTTACACCACGTGTTTACACGTTCCTCAGTTAAT
The DNA here is from genome assembly GCA_002002485.1 of Pasteurellaceae bacterium 15-036681. Classification (GTDB taxonomy): domain Bacteria; phylum Pseudomonadota; class Gammaproteobacteria; order Enterobacterales; family Pasteurellaceae. The sequence continues at coordinate 28,396 of MQVI01000022.1, read as the reverse complement.
TCTGGTTGACGATCTTCATCAATACATAAACCAACGAATGTATCATCATCCACTAGTGCCTGTGATGCTTCAAAGGTATAACCTTCAGTCGGCCATAAACCTACAAGTACACCACCGTTAGGTTCTACCACATCGCGTACTGTACCCATTGCATCGCAGAAATATTCTGCGTAGTCTTCTTGGTCGCCACAGCCAAAGATACCAACCACTTTACCATTGAAATCGATCTCTTTTAAAGTTGGCATAAAATCATCCCAGTCTGCTTGAGATTCGCCGTAGTACCAAGTTGGGATACCGAATAACAAGAAATCGTACGCTTCAATATCTTCTTTTGTGCTTTTTGCAATATCGCGAATATCAACTAAGTTTGAACCAAGCTGTTTTTGGATCATTTTTGAAATATTTTCGGTGTTACCCGTATCTGAGCCGTAAAATAAGCCTACTACTGCCATTTGTTATTACCTTGTATGTTTAGATTATGTATTGCTGTCTAAGCTAGCATCAGCATCCATATAGTCATTTAAAATAAGTTCGATTAATTGTCCGCGTGAGATGCCTCTATCTGAGGCCTCTTGTTCCAATGCGCTAACCAGATCCTCATGTAATTTTAATTCAACACGTTTTAAACCTGATGATTTATCTCGTTTGAGTTGATTACGTTTATTGATCCTAAGTTGTTGTTCTCTGCTGAGAGGGTTGGTACGTGGTCGCCCAACTTTCGGCACTGTTGCAAACAGATCAAGGGTTATGCAATCTGCATCTTGTTTTGCCATTTTTATAATACTTGGGCTTGTTACTACTTGCTGTCTTTCTCAAATTTTGGAGATGAGAATGAGACGCTACTAAAGTGGAAATTCTAACACAATCTATTCTCATTTGGAAAGGCTAAATGAGAATTTCTTATTCTGGATGAACAAGGATATCTATTCTACGATTTATAAAAATATCTTATTAATATCCCTTATTTTTATAGATGAAATAGAGTAGAATCATCCTTTAATTTCTAAAGAGAGAGTCACAATGGCAAATATTCATTTAGCGATTGCTTCGGATTTCTTACTAGCTGAGAAATTACTTGAAGCATTGGAGCAAAGTGAGCTTGAACTTGATAAAGTTTCAGCAGTTGAATTAGAAAGTTTTGGCGAAGAACATTCATTACGTTTCGGACCAAAGGCCGTAGAACAAATTGCCCTTGAAGATGTGGACTGGAGTCAATTTAGCCACGTTTTATTTGCAGGAAAAATGGCAAATGCGGAATTACTTGCTAAAGCGGTTCAAGCAGGTTGCATCGTTTTAGATCTATATGGCATTACTTCATTAATCGGTAATGTGCCAGTCGTTGTACCAAGTGTGAATAACGAAGCGATTGCGAATCTACGCGAACGCAATATTGTTGCACTTGCGAATCCACAAATCAGTCAATTAGCCCTAGCGTTAAAACCTTTATTAGACCAACCATTAAGCCAAGTTTTTGTTACTTCACTTCTGCCATCAGCCTATTTTGGCGATGAAAAAGTGCGTGAACTTGCAGGTCAAACGGCGCAGTTATTAAATGGTATTCCATTAGATAGTGATAAAGCGCGTGTTGCTTTTGATGCTGTTCCTGCTAATGTACAAGGCGACGAAACGACTTTACCTTTCTCAAAAGCATTTGAATTGCAACTTGCAAAAGTATTACCAAATCTCACCGCTAGTGTTACCTTCCATTCAGTGCAAGTGCCTGTTTTCTATGGTATTTCACAGATGGTTAGCGTTCAATCTGAATATCAGTTAGATGCAGAAGCATTAAGCGAAGAGTGGAAACAGCAACAATGGATTCAATTCAATGAGTCTGATGTAGTCACACCTGTTAAGAATGGCGAAGATGAAGAGTCGAATGGTCTTCAAATTAGCCAGTTATTAGCGAAAAACGAAAATGCCCTACAATTCTGGACGGTTGCCGATGAACAGCGCTTTAGTTTAGCGTTCTTGGCGGTAGAGTTATTACAGGAAGTATTAGAATATTAGTAAAATCTCCCCCTAACCCCCTCTTTGTCAAAGAGGGGGAACTTTTTGTTTCATTAACCAATATAAGAGCACACAATGTTAGAAAAACTTTTCCAAATCAGTCAGAAAGGCAGTAGTGTCAAAACAGAAATCGTGGCAGGGATCACGACTTTCTTCACTATGGTCTATATTGTTTTCGTAAACCCATCGATCTTAGGCGTGGCAGGAATGGATACGCAAGTTGTATTCGTTACAACTTGTTTAATCGCTGCTTTCGGGACTATCGCGATGGGCTTATTCAGTAACCTTCCAATCGCACTTGCTCCAGCAATGGGCTTGAACGCCTTCTTTGCTTTTGTGGTTGTACAGAAACTTGGCTACTCGTGGCAAACTGGTATGGGTGCGATTTTCTTGGGCTCGGTAGGTTTGTTTGTTTTAACCGTATTACAAATTCGTTACTGGTTTATGTCAGCGATTCCACTTGGTTTACGTGTGGGTATCGGTGCAGGTATCGGCTTATTTATCGCATTAATCGGCTTTAAAAATATGGGCTTAGTGGTGGCTAACCCTGCAACATTAGTTGCATTAGGTGAATTGCACGATCCGAAAGTGTTAATGGGTATTTTAGGCTTCTTCATCATTGTGGCACTTGCGGCAAAAGGCTTTAACTCTGGGGTGTTAATCTCAATCGTAGTGGTAACAAGCCTTGCATTAATGTTTGACCCAGATGTGAAATTCAATGGTTTTGTTTCAACTCCGCCAAGCCTTGATGCAGTTGTTGGCCACGTTGATATTGCAGGCGCATTAGATACGGCGCTACTAGGTATCATTTTCTCATTCATGTTGGTAAACCTATTCGACTCATCGGGTACCTTAATTGCGGTAACAAACAAAGCAGGTTTAACCGATGAAAAAGGTCGCTTCCCGAAAATGAAACAAGCGTTATATGTGGATAGCGTAAGTGCAATGGCAGGTTCATATATGGGAACATCGGCAATCAGTACTTATATCGAAAGTGGTTCTGGTATTTCTGTGGGCGGTCGTACGGGTTTAACTGCTGTTGTGGTTGGTCTATTATTCCTATTAACGATCTTCTTCTCACCATTAGCCGCTGTTGTGCCTGCTTATGCAACCGCAGGGGCATTAGTCTTCGTTGGTATCTTAATGGCTTCAAGCCTAATTGAAGTACAATGGGACGATTTAACCGAAGCAACCCCAGCATTTATCACAACTGCAATGATGCCATTTACCTACTCAATTACTGAAGGTATCGCATTTGGTTTTATCAGCTACTGTATTATGAAAATCTGCACTGGTCGTTATAAAGAAGTGAATGCACCTGTAGCGGTGGTTTCATTACTGTTTATTGCGAAGTTTGTATGGGTGGGTTAATTTAAATTTAGCTATTCATTTTGTGTATAGGGCGAGATGTATTCTCGCCCTTTGTATATATATTATTCAATATGTTTGGACAAGGATAAACCTTATCCCTATGAATATTAACTAAACAGTGCATTATCAATAGGTGTGATAAAAAATGATTTTTTCTGAGAGGCAATCCATAAATCATAGTTAGCTTGTTGATGTAACCAACTCTCAGGGCTAGGACTATTTTCACCTAGCCACATATGTAACCTTAACGCCATTTCAGCACTGATAGCGGCTTTCCCATTCAATAATCTAGACAGTGTAACTCTATTTACCCCAAGTTGCATTGCTGCCTCTGTTACTGTCAAATTTAATGCAGGTAAAATATCATCACGAATAATTTCTGCTGGGTGTGGGGGATTGTGCATTCTCATAATAATTCCTTAGTGATAATCTTGATAATTAACAATTTCTGCATGTCCATTTTCTAACTTAAAAGTTACTCGCCAATTTGCATTTACCTTAACTGACCAGTGATTAGCTAAGCTACCTGATAGAGCATGTAAATTCCAACCTGGAATATTCATATCATTAATTTGTTTAGCACTATCTAATCTAGCCAGAATTCGGGCTAATTTCGGTGCATGATGAGATTGAATACCTGAGGTATTACCTGTTAAATAGAAATTTTCTAGCCCTTTATGCTTAAAAGATAATATCATTATACCTCCATTATTGTAGTGTTATGCACTACACTTTTCAAGTGATGAAATCATATTAGATAAAGACTAAAAAATAAAAAAATGAAAAATTTTCCTTTTTCGATGAAGATCACAAAAATTTCTAGTAGATAAAACAAAAGGCCGAATTCGACGTTAAATCGAAATCAGCCTTTTCTGTTTTAAATAACTAATTAAATCTTAGTTTTATCACGTACTGCACCTTTATCTGCAGAAGTTGCGAAGTGACCATACACTTTTAATGCAAATGACACTTCACGTTGGCGGTTAGTTGGTTGCCAGCCTTTTGCATCTTGTTCAGCACGGCGTTGTGTAAGTTCAGCATCATCAACCACTAACTGAATTGAGCGGTTTGGAATATCAATAGTGATAGGGTCGCCATCTTTTACTAAACCAATTAAACCACCTGCTGCTGCTTCTGGTGAACAGTGACCGATAGATAAACCTGATGTGCCGCCAGAGAAACGACCATCCGTTAATAACGCACACTCTTTACCTAACCCCATTGATTTTAAATAGCTCGTTGGGTAAAGCATCTCTTGCATACCTGGGCCGCCTTTCGGACCTTCATAACGAATAACTACTACGTGGCCTGCTTTAACTTTACCGCCTAAAATACCTGCTACCGCATCTTCTTGGCTTTCAAACACAATCGCTGTGCCGTTGAATTTTAAGATAGACTCATCAACGCCCGCAGTTTTTACGATACAGCCATCAAGAGCGATATTCCCTGAAAGCATTGCTAAACCACCGTCTTGGCTATAAGCAAACTCTTTGCTACGAATACAGCCATTTTGACGGTCATCATCTACCGTATCCCAACGGGTATCTTGTGAGAACGCTTTAGTGGTACGGATCCCTGCAGGTCCTGCACGGAAGAATTTATGCACATTTGCATCTTTGGTTAACACGATATCGTATTTAGCAATCTGCTCTTGCATACTTAGCCCTAACACGGTACGTGTTTGGTTATTCAATAAGTTAGCACGATCTAACTCACCTAAAATCGCCATAATACCGCCTGCACGGTGAACATCTTCCATGTGGTATTTTTGCGTGTTCGGTGCCACTTTACTTAAACAAGGCACTTTACGAGATAAGCGGTCGATATCCGTCATAGTGAAATCGACTTCCGCTTCTTGCGCTGCTGCTAACAAGTGCAGAACCGTATTAGTTGAACCGCCCATTGCAATATCTAGGCTCATTGCATTGTCGAAGGCATCTTTAGTTGCAATTGAACGTGGTAATACCGAATAGTCGTCTTGTTCGTAATATTTTTTGCAAAGCTCAACGATTTGTGAACCTGCATCTAAGAATAACTGTTTACGATCTGCATGCGTTGCTAAGCAAGAGCCGTTACCCGGTAAACTTAAACCTAATGCTTCCGTTAAGCAGTTCATTGAGTTTGCGGTAAACATACCTGAGCAAGAACCACAAGTTGGGCAAGCTGAACGCTCAATTTGCTCACTCACTTCGTCCGATACATTTGGGTTTGCCCCTTGGATCATTGCATCAACAAGGTCTAATTTGATGATTTGGTCAGAAAGTTTGGTTTTACCTGCTTCCATTGGACCACCTGAAACAAAGATCGTTGGAATGTTTAAGCGAAGTGCTGCCATTAACATCCCTGGAGTGATTTTGTCACAGTTTGAGATACACACCATCGCATCAGCGCAGTGTGCATTCACCATATATTCCACGCTGTCTGCGATTAAATCACGGCTTGGTAGTGAGTAAAGCATACCGCCGTGCCCCATTGCGATACCATCGTCCACCGCGATAGTATTAAATTCTTTCGCAACACCGCCTGCTTTTTCAATTTGCTCTGCAACCAGTTGTCCCATATCTTTTAAGTGAACGTGGCCAGGAACAAACTGAGTGAATGAGTTCACCACTGCAATAATCGGCTTGCCGAAGTCGTTTTCTTTCATTCCTGTTGCACGCCATAATGCACGTGCGCCCGCCATATTACGACCCTGTGTACTGGTCGCTGAACGTAATTTAGGCATAATCTCTCCAAGTTTTTATAATGTTGTGTTTGTTGAAATCTCCCCCTAACTACTGATTAGATGTAGGGGCGTACTGCGTACGCCCGCAAAAGCTCTGAGCTTTAAATCACCTCTGAAACAGCTCCCCTCTTTAGAAAAGAGGGGGGGGGAGATTTGATAAATGTTAAATTTTAGTCTACGCTTTTACAGTATGTTTCAATAACCCCATACGAGCCGTATGGGGTTACCTAGCTGAGCGACTCTGTCGCTCATAACTAGTCGCAGAGCGACTAAGTTAAGTAGCCTAGCACGGCTCGTGCTAGGTGGTTTTAATTGAGTTCAACCACATCCGGCAACTTCACTAGCTGATGTTGCAATAATTCAATCGCTCTCTCACTTTGTACCGTTGCGCTTAAAACAATTTTTGAACCTTGTGTTTCCACATTTAAGTTCACAATGTCAAATCCACGGTGGCGGATCACTCGTAATAAACGCTCTAAGGTTTCAGGGCGTTTGTTAGCTTTAATAGTTAAATCATAACGTTGCATTTTTACACCCCAATATCTTCTTCGATCATATCTGCGTTACACGCACCAGGTGGCACAAGTGGCCATACATTTTCATTCTCGTGAATACATACGTGAAGTAAATATGCTCCTTTAGCATTTAACAAGCGGTCGATAGCATCTGATACTTCACTCGCTTTCTCAATACGTTCACCTTGAATATCAAAGGCAGAAGCAAGGGTAACGAAATCAGGGTTATCATCTAAAATTGTATTACTATGACGGCCTTTAAAGAATAGCGATTGCCATTGACGAACCATACCTAAACGTTGGTTATCAATTAATAGAATTTTTACTGGTAAGTGAGCACGTTTGATCGAACCTAACTCTTGAATATTCATCATAATTGAGCCGTCGCCACTGATTAAGATCACGGGATCTTGCGGACGAGCTTTTGCCACGCCTACCGCTGCTGGTAAACCAAAGCCCATTGTGCCTAAGCCTGCTGATGTGATGTAATTTTCAGGAGCATAATGCTGAATATGTTGTGCTGACCACATTTGGTGCTGACCCACATCCGTTGTAATCACCGCATTTTGTGGTTTACGTTGTGAAAGGGTGTTTAACATAGCCCAGGGATCGATATCACCATCGCCAGCATTATCGACATAGCTAAAGTCAAAATCCGCTTTTAAGCAACGAATATCAGCACGCCATTCATCAATCTCTAACGGTTGAGAAAGGGCTGCTGCTGCCTCTTTTAAATCGCCACGTAGTGATACGTCCGCTTTGCGTAGTTTGTTGATCTCGGCAATATCAATATCGGCGTGGATCACTTTTGCATTAGGGGCAAAAGTATCTAATTTACCTGTTACACGGTCGTCAAAGCGTGCGCCGAATGCAATTAAAAGATCGCATTCTTGAACCGCATAGTTAGCCGCTTTGGTGCCGTGCATACCGATCATTCCCATATAAAGTGGGTGATTTGGTGGAATTACACCTAAGCCTTTGATCGTTGAAACCGTTGGAATATTGGTAATTTCTAATAGAGATCTAACCGCTTGTACCGAACCCGACATACCAACACCGCCGCCTACATAAAGAATAGGGCGTTTTGCTTGTGCGAGTAGCGCTTTGGCTTGTGCTAATGCTGTTGGCTCTTGAGCTTGATCGGCGATTTTAGGATAAACAATCGGTTTTGCAGAAGTGGGTGCAAATTGAATATCTTTAGGAATATCTACAAGCACAGGGCCAGGACGACCGCTTTGCGCAATTTGGAATGCTTTTGCAATGATTTCAGGCAGTTCATCAATGCTTTGTACGATAAAGCTGTGCTTTGTACAAGCAAGTGATAAACCAAGTACATCGATTTCTTGGAAAGCATCGGTGCCGATAAATGGACTTGCTACTTGTCCTGTAATCGCCACGATAGGAATGGAGTCCGACAGTGCATCGGCCAAGCCAGTGATAAGGTTAGTTGCCCCAGGGCCTGAAGTCGCGATACATACGCCAACTTTGCCCGTTGAACGAGCATAACCAATAGCTGCCATTGCTGCACCTTGTTCATGACGGCAGAGTAGATGCTCCAATCCTGAATCATAAATTGCGTCATAAACAGGCATAATTGCCCCACCAGGGTATCCGAAAAGATGCTGAACGCCGTTTGCTTTTAGGCATTCAACTAAAAGAGTTGAACCATTCATTGATGTTGTGTCCCACAAATTATTTTTATAATAAAATTAAAGTGTACATAAATAGCATAGATTTTATCAATTTTGAACCTTATAGCGAAAATTTATGAAAAAAAGTTGAAATTTGTTTGTATTGCTACAATCTAAACAAGTAATTTTATGAATTAAGGAAATACTATGCCTATTCTATTTGTTCTCTTTGGGTTCTTTTTATACATTTATTGTGAAATTTCACTGTTGGTTTCGGTAGGATCTAGTATTGGCGTATTGCCATTAATGTTATTGATGATTGGGATTTCTGCAGTGGGGCTATGGTTACTTAAACTAAGGGGAATTATGACTGCGCTGCAAGTACGTAAACAGATCTCTCAAGGGCAAATCCCAACTCAAGCGGTTATTTCGAGCGTCTTTTTTGCAATTGCGGGCGTGCTATTTATTATTCCGGGCTTTTTAAGTGATATTTTGGCAATTCTGCTATTGCTGCCTTTTACACGAGCTTTGTTACAAGGCTTTGTGATGAAATTCTTTGCGAATAAAGTGAAGTTTATGTCATTTGGGCAGACGGGGTTTAGCCAACAACGTACTCAAGATAATAATACCTTTGACGCTGAATTTGAACGTAAAGCCGATGAAGATAAGTGGATTAAATAAAATTAATACGGGGTACTATTGTAGAAAACAATATGTTAATTAAAAACTCTCTCCCGCTTGCGGGAGAGAGACAGCCAAAATTGCGTTCAGCTATTTTGGCAGAGAGAGGGAATATCTAAGAAATATTTCGCACTAGCCTATAAACTATCTCTCTTACGATATTATTGATTCTTCAAAATCTCATTCATTAACTGAATATCAATATGGCAATAGCCATTTGGATTCTTATCTAAATAATCTTGGTGATATTCTTCCGCAGGGAAGTAATGATCTAACATTTCTTGTTCAACCGCAAGTGGCTCAGCATACTGCTTTTGCAGTTCTGTAAGCGCTTGTTCAATGGTTGAGATATCGGCAGGATCAACATAGTAAATCCCCGTACGATATTGAATTCCTTTATCTTCACCTTGTTGATTTACGCTAACTGGATCAATCACTTTAAAATAGTAATCTAATAATTTTGCTAAACTAATTTTTTCGCTATCGTAAGTGACTTTGACCACTTCAGCGTGGCCACTACCTTGGCAAACTTCTTGATAAGTTGGATTTAAGCTATTGCCATTTGCATAGCCAGATTCTGCATTAATCACACCGTTAATACGTTGCATAAAAGCTTCTGTTCCCCAGAAACAGCCGCCAGCTAAATAGATTTCTTTTTGCATATTGCTCTCCATATTTGTAAATTTTTAACTAAATCTGACCGCTTGTACGTTGAAAGCAACGCGCGGTGTATTGAATAATCCAGCCAACGCATAACGCAAAAGCGATAGTACTGATCCCAACAGTTCCACCAAGTAAAAAGCCTAGTACACATACTGTGACTTCGATACTGGTTCGCACTACACCGACTCGCCAACCGTATTTTAAGCACATTCCCACCATTAACCCATCACGAGGGCCAGCACCTAATTGGCAAGAAAGGTAGAAAGTTGTGCTAATACCAAAGAGGAGAATCGCCACAACCATCATCGTAAAACGACTCAATAGCGTTTCAGGAACTGGGATATATTGCACGGTTAAATCAATAAACAGTGCAATCCAAAAGATATTCAATACCGTGCCGAGTCCAAAGCGCAATTTCAGTGGAATCCATAGTAATAGCACAATCACGCTGATGATGGCAACCACAACACCAATGGATAAACCTGTTTGCAGTGAAATTCCCTGTGAAAATACTGTCCAAGGGCTAGAGCCTAAGTTAGCAAGCACTAACAATCCTTCACCAATTCCCATTAGAATGGTGGTAAAGGAGATCATTAGGAGCGAGCTTGGCTTTAAATGCCATTGATGCTCAGCGCTCCATGGCATTTTGGGAATCGGTGACTTTTTATTCATAACGTAGTGCTTCCGCTGGCTCAATTTTTGAGGCACGGTACGCAGGGTAGAGCGTACAAATCAGTGATAATCCAATTGAGCAAAGCACAATAATGGCTACTTGCTGATAAGAAATCAGCGTGGGTAATGATATACCTTCAGGGTTAATTAGTTGCAGTAAATCACCAAGATTTTGTGTGACGAATACCCCCAATAAGCCACCAATAATTGCCCCAATGACACCGACAATCGCACCTTGGGAGACAAAAATTTGAGTTACTTGCTTTTTAGTCAAGCCTTGGGTTTGTAAGATGGCAATTTCCCCTTGTTTATCCACAACCATCAAGCTTAATGAGGTCACAATATTAGAAATTGCGACAATGATAATTAAGCTAATTAGCAAGCCCATCATATTTTTTTCCATTCTTACGGCTTGGAAGAACTCGCCTTTCTGCTCACGCCAGTCATTGATTTGCCATTTCTCTTCAGGATAGTAGTTTGGTAATTCCGTCACTAAAAAGGGATCATTTAAGAATAAACGTACACCTTGTACATGTTCTTCATCAATACGCAGTAAGCGCCCAACATCATTTAGATTGGCAAATAGGGTGTATTCACTCGCTTCATTATTTGAATAATAGATTTCCGAAATCGTGAAAAGACGTTGCACAGGCACGCGCCCAAAAGGCGTATATTGGCTATTCTCGGTAATCATTAAACGAATTTTATCATTCACGTTTAAATTCAATTGATTCGCCAAACGTGAGCCAATAATCACATTAAACTCACCGCTTGGCAGTGCTTGTTCAACTGTTGGGGTGTCGGCAAGAAGCGGATCATCATTATGAGTTGTGATACCGAGTAATTGACCAGCATTGATTCCTTGCTGTCCTTGAATAATCACATTGGCTCGGTTGATCAGCACCTCTTTATTGACGAAAGGTGGTAATTCCAGTTTTTGTGATTTGTCCCAATTCTCTTCCAATGGCGAAACAATTGCATGAGGGAGAGTAGAAAGTAGATTACGCTTTTGCATATTTTCCAGACCATTCATCACTGAAAGGACGATAATCAATGCCATTACACCTAGCACAATACCAAAGCTAGCGAGATTGGTGACTAATCGCCCAAAGCGATCGCCACTTTTAGAACGCCAATAGCGAAAGGCGATAAATAACGAGGTTCTTATACTCATAGAATTTATTTATTATCAATAAAGTAGCCGAAGTATAGCACAAGCCATTGCAAGCGCTTATGCTATTTAGTTATAGGCTGTATAAAAAAGCTCAGTCTGTATCATCACAGACTGAGCTTGGATTCCAGTGCTATTTTATAACGATAGATTAGTTCACAGTGACACGTGCAAATTTGCGTTTACCTACTTGGTAAACGAATGTGCCTTTTTGTGCATTTTGGCGAACATCATCTACTTTTTCGCCATCAATTTTCACACCGCCTTGCTGTGCTGAACGGATCGCTTCAGACGTTGAAGGTACTAAGCCTGCTTCTTTTAATAATGCCGCTAAACCGATATCGCCTTCAAAAGTGAATTCTGGCATTTCATCAGGGATTGCGCCTTTTTGGAAACGGTTGATAAACTCTTGCTTTGCCGCATCTGCATCTGCTTCTGTGTGGAAACGTGCGATTATCTCTTTCGCTAATAAAATTTTCACATCACGTGGGTTTTTACCTGCTTCAACATCTGCTTTTAATTGTGCGATTTCTGTTAATGGACGGAATGAAAGTAGGTTGTACCAATCCCACATTAATTCATCTGAGATCGACATAATTTTACCGAACATTTCACTTGGTGCTTCGGTTACGCCGATGTAGTTGCCTAATGATTTAGACATTTTTTTCTCGCCATCTAAACCAACAAGTAGTGGTAAAGTCATTGCTACTTGCGGTTTTTGACCTGCTGATTTTTGTAACTCACGACCAATTAATAGGTTGAAGGTTTGGTCTGTACCACCTAATTCTACGTCAGCTTCTAATGCCACCGAGTCGTGACCTTGAAGAAGTGGGTAAATAAACTCGTGAATTGCGATTGGCTGGTTGTTCGCAAAGCGTTTTTTGAAGTCATCACGCTCTAACATGCGTGCAACGGTGTAGTTTGATGCTAAACGGATCATACCTACTGTGCCTAATTCGCCTAACCACTCTGAGTTAAATACAATACGGGTTTTTTGTGGATCTAAGATTTTGTAGATCTGCTCTTTATAAGTTTCTGCGTTGCGTAATACATCTTCACGTGAAAGTGGCGGACGCGTTGCATTTTTACCTGATGGATCGCCCACAGTTGCAGTGAAATCACCAATTAAGAAGATAACTTCATGACCAAAGTTTTGGAATTGGCGTAATTTGTTTAAAACAACGGTATGACCTAAGTGAATATCTGGTGCTGTTGGGTCGGCACCTAATTTAATACGTAATGGACGGTTTTCTTTTAATTTTTCGATTAAATCTGCTTCTGAGTAAACGTCTTCAACACCACGTTTTAACTCGGCAAGCATTGTTTCTAATGAATGAGCCATTGCTGTTCCTTTTTCTATTTTTGGATTTTATAAACGAATGAGGCTTATTATAACGAGATGAATTGAAAATCAAAGGGAAACAAGGAAAAAAGGCGAAAAAAAACGCCACAACTTTGTGGGGGAGCTGTGGCGTAAATAGTTGGAGTGATTACCTATTATTTTTGAAGTGATTAGATGATAATAATTCTCAAAAAGAATTGCAAGAGAATTTACAAATATTTTTGAGAATTATTATCAAATAGCTTGTAAACTAAACCAAAGGCGATTTAATTTATCTACTTCAGGTAGGTATTCTTCCACTTTTGCCATACAAGCGGTGCGATCAAAGCCTGTTTTTGCAAAATAGTGTTTCAAAAAATAATCCATTTGTATTTGAGTAAGTTGCTTTGAATAGACAAGCATTGTCAAATCCAATGCTGGATCGGAGATCGCACAGTACTCCCAATCGATCAAAAACAGCTTGTCATTTTTCTGAATAAGATTAGCAAGATGAATATCGTGGTGGCAAATCGCTTGTTTAAAGGGGGAAATCGCCAAAAAAGGTGGTTGAAAGCCAAGTGTTGCTTGTTGCTCACTAGATAGTTTGTTCCAGAGAAATTGACAACGCTCAGCAAGATTTAACTTAGTAAATTGTTCAAGATTAGCAACCGCTTGTAGATCAAATAGATGTAAATTGGCTACGAGGTTGGCTAATTGTTCGATAAGCTGATGATTAAATTTAGAGGGAGGAGTGCCCTCAATCCAATTCAGTAGAGAGGAGTATTGATCGTAATAGGCAACAGAAGGGCTAAAACCAAGAGGGGCAATAAGATTAAGAAATTGCACTTCCTGCTGGTAGTCTATTCCAAAGTCTGTCGCGCGAGCGGTTTGGCTACGTAGCACATAGCGCTGTTGAGAATTTGTTGTAACCAAATGACTACAAGCGGTGAGTCCTGCTAAAGGTTCGAGAGAACTTACCGCTTGTTGTTGTGAATTAAGCCAATTCTGCCACTGCATTGATTAGCGATGACCTCGTAAATAAATGCGATAGTTTTGACTTTCTTGAGTAGGTTTATTCAGTGCAATCTTCGACTGTTGCTTTGGCTCTAACCAAAGATTTTGCCAAGGTTCTACCCCGTCATTAAAACTCTGAGTCACGCCTTCTTCATCATACCAAAACAGTTTATACACAACATTTAAACTATTATCCGTTAAATTAGTGATATTCAGCTGTTCCTGAGTGGCATCTACTTCCACAAGTGAGTTTACACTTGCTTCAATATTTACAATGGGCTTGTTACCAGCAGGTAAATAGCTTGGTGGATTACTTACACAGGCGGTAAGCAAAATCGCAACCGCCAAAAGAGAAATTTTTTTGAACATAAATGATTATTCTAATATTGTAGGGACACGGTGCTCGTGTCCGCGGACGCGAGCATTGCGTCCCTACATTTTGATTATTTTGCTAACATCTTGCCTAGTGGTTCACCACCTACAAGGTGCATGTGGATATGGAAAACTTCCTGACCGCCATGTTGATTACAGTTCATAATTAAACGATAACCGTCTTCTGCAATCCCTTCTTCCTTCGCAATTTTCGCAGCAACGGTAAACAAACGACCCAGTGCTTGTTCATCTTCTGCAGTTACGTGGTTTACGGTTGGAATAAATTTATTTGGAATGATTAGAATGTGAGTTTTTGCTTGTGGTGCAATATCACGGAAAGCAGTGACTAGTTCATCTTGATAAACGATAGCAGCAGGGATTTCTTTGCGAATGATTTTGCTGAAAATAGTCTCTTCGTAGGTTGTTAGATTGGTAAGCATAGTTTCTTCCTTTTAGTTATAAAAATGTCTCATCTTATCACAAAAAAACGGTATGGCAATTATGCCATACCGCTTAATACATTTTATTCTTGAATCAATGTTTATTCATTACTATTTGCTAGAAATATTCACTGTCCAAGGGAGTTTTTTGTCAGTCACCGCTTGCTGTACTTGTTTTACTAATTTCGGTACAGAGCTAGTTACGCCAACTTCAATATCCACTTTTGTTTCTTTAAGTGTTTCTGCTTTTGGAGCATTAATGCCAGCAGAATTTAATATTGCTGAGCTAACTACATGGGTACTGAAATCAGCAGAACCAGATGCACTTGCGATAGTGCCATTGTTCCAGTCTGCAATCGCAGAATCTAACCATTTGTCTTTAGTGTAAGCCGTTGCTTTACCACCACCAGATGCTGAAACACTTGCTGCAACTTTATTCACTTTATCAGTGGTATTTTGCGTTGCAATATCACCAGTAGATAGGTTATTCACTGAAACTGCATTAATTTGGCTACCTTGAAGGAAGGTATCGCCTTTAATGTTTAAATTTGCATTTTGTGCAGTTAATACACTTTCTACATTATCTTTATTGCGTGTAATATCCGTTGAGAATGATGCAGAACCTTTGGCTGGAGTCCATTTATTCTCAGCGATACCACCGCCTAATCCTAAGCTTGCACTTACGCTAGTCTCTTTCACATTGCTTTGCGGCGCAAGTACATCAAGATTGCCGTTTTGTGTTGCTAAGTTCAGTGTTTGGCTTTCAGAACTCAAGCCTGCTAAGCTAATGCCTTTAGCGCCTTCAATAGTCACTGTTTTACCATTAACAGCTACAGGGCTATAGACCGTGCTGTTTTCGTGTGAAACTGCAAAACTTGCACTTGGAGCAACGCTTGCTTTAGAGGCACCAACAGAAACAGAGAATGATGCTTTGCCTTCAGCACCTTTAGCTGTGCTAACACCTGCATTCACATTCACTTTATCTGCGCTGATCGTGCTGCTTTCTTTACCGTTTAGTGATGTTGCTTGTAAAGTTGCACTCTCTTGAGCTTTTAAGTTGATGTTATTTGCAGTTAGGCTGCTTGCAACCGCTGTGCTACTTTGTTTGTTTGCTCCATTTGCACTTACAGCTGTATTAACTGCTGGAATTGCAGCGCCAGCACTTGGAATTACTAACGCACTCACACCAACAGTCGCATTAAAGCCACCTGCTGTTTTTGATGCGGTGTTATTCGCTTGACTAAAGTTAATGGTATTTGCATTAACGTTAAGTTTATCAGTTGCGGTTAGATCGCCTTGGCTAGCTACATTTTTAGCGTTAATTTCAATATTTTTCGCATTGATATTGCCTTTTTGTGCCGTTGTTGAAGCGGTCTGCTCTGTTTGATAATTTGCATTAACATCCACTGCAGCGGTCGCTGTTTGGAAATCTGATGTAGTTGCACTGAATTTTACACCTGCACCCGCATTCATTTTATCCGTGGTTGCACTATTGTTTGCCGCTTGAGAGTTATAGTCTGTGCTATTCAAGCTAACGGTATTACCTGCTTGATATTGAGTTGCTACATCTTTTAATGAACTGCTGTTTGAAACAATATTGTTACCTGCGCTGAGTGAAGTCGCTTGAGCATTGGTCACTTGGCTGTTATCGCGTCCGCCAGAAGCATTTAATGCAACGCTACCAGTGAATGCTTTATCTTTATTCACAGAGGTTGTTAGGCTTAATGAGGTATCTACAGTTTTCTTATTCGTCGTTACAGTATCGTTTGCAACATTATGCGAAATTGAAGCTGCATTCTCTACAATATTGTTTGCGGCAGAAACTTTCGCTGCTTGATAAGCTAAATTATCTGCATTGATAACTACATCTTTACCGGCAGTAAGTTGAGAGCCTTGAGCCGTCTGTTTTTGGACATTGGTATTAGTGTGATTTACACCAACAGAAAGTGTATTTGATACACCGCTTTGGGTTAATTTCACAGTATCAGTGATACCCACACTGGTGTTTTTGGCTTTCGCATCTTCACTATTGGTTTGAGCATTAACATTCACATTTTGAGCGCTCAAATTAATATCAGTTGCTGATTTAATGTTACTGCCTGCTACAGTTAAATTTTTACTCGCTAAATTAACGTTGTTACCATTTAATTGTGCTGCACTGTGTGAAGTATTAGTGATGGTCTCGCTCTTATTATTGATGCCTACTGTTGCACTTGCTTGGGCAGAAAATGCGGTATTGTCTTTCACTGCTGCCGCTGTTGCATTTAATGCTTCGCCTACATTGAGTTCGCCTTCAATAAGTTTTTTAGCAATGACCAAAGAAGCTTGTATTGCTGAAACATTATTTAAAGTAACAGTTGGTTTTTCTACTTTTGCACTTAAATTAACACCAGCAGATTGTTTTGAGGTAAAACTACTATTTTTTGCACCTTCTACATTGATATTGCTTAATGTTGCAATATCAAGTAATCCACCGGCTGAAATAGAACTACCTAAAATATCTACATCTTTGTCAGAGGCAAGTTTTAGGTTAGATTCTGAAGCAAGGGTTGTGCCTTGAGCTGTTGAAGTACTGATAAAGCTACTATTACGTGCTTTGGTAATATTAAAGATAGTACCAGTACGGTCGCTTTGCTGTGAGCTTGCTGTTGCTAAAACAGAATCAATGACTAAACCGCCTTTACCTGCTTTTACTAAGCCATCTTTCGCTGATACAACACGGCTTCCTGAAATTTGTACGCCATTGCCAGCATCAATAAACATTTTACCTAAGCCAGTAATATCAGAGCCATTTTGAACAACATTATTGGTATTTGACGCTAATGATTTTGCACCAGCTAAGCCGCCCCAGAATTTTTGAGCGTCTTCTACCACATAGCTATTTTGGGTAGTTTCCGCTCCAATCGTTGCTTTACCTGCTGTTTTTACAATAAGATCGCCATCAATTTGCGCTTTAACACCACGTAAATTAATATCGGAACCGCCTAGCACAGTGTGTTCATTGCTATTTAATTCACTTGCGATATAGTTTTGTGTAGTGGCTTGTTGTGAGCTTTTACCTGTTTTTAAACGAGCTGTTTCATTTTTGAAATCAGCAGTCGCGCTTTGTTTATTCGTTTCAACAGCGCCTTTGAAGTCAATGCCTTGTTCACCGTGTAATCCAAGATTTTTCGCTGAAAGTTTAACTGCTTCCCCTGTTAATTTCCCTTCTGTTGAAACAGCTTTGATGCTATCAGCAGATACGGTTGTACGGTGCACAGTTTCGATTGATTTGCTTTCGGTTTCATTTCTATACCAAAGTCCTTTAGAGCGGTTTTCTGCAATGAAGGTGGTATTAGTTGTTTTTTGTGTACCGAAATGAGTATTTGCGCTTGAAAAAGTAACATCCTTCGCATTAATGCTTGCACCAGTAACATCTAGGTCTTTTTTAGCGCCTAAGATCACTGTCTCAGCTTCAATAGTCGTTGCTTGATATTGTTGGTTGGTATTACGTTTAGCTGTAGTAAGTTTTACGCGTTTCGCCTCTGTGGTTGACGTTGTTGACGCATCTTCAGAAGATGTAATCACACCACTCACTTTGGTATTGCCAGCAGTTACTGCAACTTCTTTCGCTTTAAATTTAGCACCTTCTACCGTAAGAGTTCCTTTATCATTGGTAGAATGAATACGAATTCTGTCTGCTTGAATACTACCAGCAGCTTTGCCATCTAATACTTGATCTTGTTTATTGAGTACATTAATAGTGAGTTTACCGTCTTTCGCTCTATCAATACGATTATGGCCCATAATCACATTAACATCATTTTGACTTTCGATTTCGCCAGAGATATTCACGGTCGGTGCGATTAGATCCAAGTTCGCTGGGCTAGTGATTTTGCCTTTTGTCGTTAAGCTGTTGTTATTATCAACTTGATAGCCTTTTAACTCACCATTTTGTACATCGGCCTTACCAACAACGAAGCTATTGCGAGATGTATTGATAAATCCGCAGCCATCACAGCTGATACCATTTGGGTTGGCGAGAACATAATCCGCTTTTTGTCCAAAAACTTCTTGTTTACCTGCCAGTGTAGAAGGGGAACGGCTGACGACTTCGTTTAAAATGATATTGGCGGATTTATTGAGGTTTGGGTTTTTGGCGAGTTCACCGGCAAGTTGGGATTTTCCATTTTTGAGAGAGTTATTTAATACGGCACCGCTTTTTTCAACATTAAATTTGTTGTATTGGTTGTGTGATAAGCCTGCGTCACTTGGTTTAGCTATGTTGATGATATCAATACCGCTTTTTTGAAGGACTTGGGTATTAACATTTGCAGATTGAATATCAGCGTGGCTCACTTGAATATAGAGTGCTGTAGAAAGTGCTACAGCAATTTTCGACAATTTAAGAGATGATTTCATATAATGTTACCTATCTGAAATTAAAAAAGTAAGATGTCTGTATTTCCTAATAACTATAGAGACTTACAACATAGCATTTATTCATCATAATAAACGCTATGCCCTAAGTCCTTAATATTTATAGGGGATTGGATTCTATACCTCTCAGATAGGCTTGTAACATTTCTTTACAAACTAAAAGTGAATTTTGTGATCAATATCTCAAAATTGTACTCAAATTAATGCTTCTCTCCTGATTTATGATTGCTTTTGATTGGAAGTACCGCCCTGTAGCCCATTCTAAATTGATACTTGCACGATTTCCTATCTGAATTTTGGCTCCAATACCATAGGAGAGGGCTTTTTCTGAATGCGAATAAGCTGATGTATTTTTGATAATGCCTAAATCAAATAATAGGTAAGGCTCAATTTGCCAATTATTTTGATTATGAACCCAACCAAAATTATTTTGCAATATGAGGCTTTTTTCTGCAGAGCTACTTAGATCATTAAAACCTCTAACTGTATAGCGACTAAGTAAATCGGCTTGTTTAATTGCAGGAAGATAGTTTGAGCTATATTGTCCACTTAAGTTATGCTGGTGGTGAAATAGCTGATCATTCAATGTGTAGTAGTAACTTAGTTGAAAATCAGTATTCCATTTATTAAATTGCCCTTCTGGTTGATCTCGTCCTTGGTTGCGTATGGCATTAAACCAAGTTAATCCTCGTTCATAGTTAACATCAATAACTAATGTTGCTTTCGGGAAAATTTGGATATGGTTAATACCAAATTGAGTACTACTTAGCGTTGGGCTTTGTAAGTCAATGAGTGAGCCTTGGAAATAACTTTTATTGCGGTAGTAATTAAGTTGACTATAAAGGGTAGAAATATGATTTTCACCTCGGTGAGCTGTGTAATCTGCTTTTAAACCAAGTTGGGTAGAATGCCCTTTTTGTTCCGCAGTAGTATATTGCAACGGAATTCGAGTCTGGAACTGTGATACCGCTCCAAATAGACTAAAATTCCAATAGCCGTAAGGCAGGCTATAAAAGAGAGAGGCTGAACGGTTAAAATTATGCTGTAAAGCATGCAATGTATTGCTAATATTCACACTTAATGTATCAGATAATCCAAGTGGACTATCAATATAAACCCCGCCTTTCATTTGCCAGCGTTGGTGACGTTTTGACGCAAAGTTATCGATGCCAATGTGACCGCCAATGCGTGATCGTTCCTCATTCACAAATTGAAGCTCAATATTTCCTTCGCTATCTGGTAGCACGTCGACAGTGACTTGGCTTCCACTCATTCGATTGGCTTGATCTAAAGCTTGATCGAGATCTTTAACATTCAGCGCCTTTCCAATCATATTGGGTGTAAGCATTACGAGGTTTAAACGGCTACTATTTGAATTTATCTTAGCGATTTTTCCTTCTGTAACACGCATCACTAACACGCCAGAGTTATCGTCTTCAAATTTAAATGGATTATGGATATAGCCCTTTTCTAAATAAGCTTTGGTTAGATCTTGGCTGAGTTTGTTGAGCCGAGCTTCGTTAATACATTCACCCACTTTAGGTGTAAATGAGGAGGAATCGATCAAGGTCGTTCCGATAATTTTTAATTCTTGATAAGGGAGGCATTGTTGGGACAAGTCAGAAAGGTTCTCTGCTTTTGGCGCATTTTGATATTGGTGCTGGGAAATCCAAGCTTGTTGTTTGTCTCGCTGAATTTGCTCTAATTGCTGTTTGTTTTGCTGTTGAAATTTATTAAATTCATTCGTGATATTGGTGCTTTCGTTGGCATAAGCAACAAATGGTGTAGCAAATAGTAGATAAGGGAATATATGTTTCATTATCATCCTCACTCAAATAAACTAAGATGATTTCGATTATATTGCAATAACGACTTTTTTGTTAAGGGTGATTTAATAAAACTTGCAAAAATTTGACCAAATCGAACCGCTTGTGATTATTTCTCTTCATCAATAATGAAATGCTTGAGTGGAATATCCCAACTTTCAATGGGGAGTTGTTCAACTTCTTGACAACGATGAGCGAGTCCAACTGTAATTAAATGCGGTGCACCTGCCAAAGTGCGATCATAAAATCCTCCCCCCATCCCAAGACGATTACCTTGTTTATCAAAAGCAACCAATGGCACAAAAATCATTTCTAATTGTTCAATTGGTAAGACTTTGCGTACGTCTAATTTAGGTTGCCAGATGCCAAAGCGGTTTTGTTCTAAATCTTGCTCAGTTTGATATTCGAGGAAAAGTAGCTGATTTTCAGAGAAAGGATGAAGAACAGGCAAATAGATATTTTTCCCGATTACTCGAAGTTGTTCAATTAACGCAAGCGGTGAGATTTCACCATTAAATGGCAAATAGAAGGCGATGTTTTTAGCTTGGTATTGTTCAATTAATTCTAATGAGGGAGTAATAATTTGCTGAGAGGCAAGATGTTGTTGTTCTAGAGAGAGCGCCAAGCGTTTGGCTCGAATAGATTTACGGATTTGTTGGCGAGGTTCGCTAATCGAAGGTGTATGTTCTTTTTTCATATTTTGAATAATCAAAAGACCTGAAGTGCCGTCATCAGTTGTAGTCCTTGAACCATACGGTTCAAGGGAGTCGAATAAAATTATTTTTAGGCTTCTCGTAAACGAGCCTGCTCACCAACAATTGGAAATTCAACTCAAGGAGTTTTAAATATCGGCTCAGGGACGTAACTAACAGCGTACACCTCAGGCAAAGTGAATATTAGCGGAATTTACTTAAATTTCCTAGTGTTCAGATCAATAAATTTGCAGAATTTTATTTATTAGTCATTTTCTTGAACAGTAACAGCTTCTAAACCGCTTGATTGAAATTTATTTAATGAAGCGTCGAGCTGTTGAACACAAGCTTGCAGGATATTTTTATTTTCTGCATTTTTACGTTGTTCTTGTTCTAGCTCATAATTCAAGTTAAGTGCAACGATTGAAAGCACTTTTTCTAGTTGAATAATGCCAGATTGCTCTTTCAATACTGCTACACGCTCTTCTAAGCGATTTGCTGAGGCAAGTAATGATTCTTGCTGATCTGGCGGACAGTATAAACGTAACACCTGTCCAAATAGGGATAATTCAATATTATTTTTCGACATTGTCGGGAAATCCTCACGAATACAAAAATTTTTGCTATTATGCCATTCTTTCTTTCATTCATAAATAATAGACTATGGCAATTTTACAATCAAACGAATTTAAACAACTTATTTCTGAACTCCAAATCAACTACAACAATGCCGAATTTCACGGTTTTTTAAGTGGATTAATCGCAGGCGGTATTCAAGATGAATCTTGGCAGACTTTGACTTATCAATTTACTAATGACGGTCATGCTTTTTCACAAGCGCCTTTAGCGAAGCTTGTCGCATTTTATCAGCAACTCAGTGAAAGTTTCGATGAAACTAATACGCTTTTTTCATTATGGCTACCTGAAGGCGAAGATGGTTTTGCTTTAGCGGATAGCATTGCCGATTGGACAAGCCATTTCTTATTAGGTTTAGGTCTGGCACAACCAACTTTACAAAAAGAGACTGATGAAGTGGGTGAGGCGATTGATGATTTGGATGAAATCTCTCGTTTAGGCTACGATGATGAAGATAATAGTGAAGAATTATTAGAAGCAGGTGAAGAAGTTATCGAATATCTACGTGTTGTGAGTTTATTCTTACATAATCATTTTTCTGCACCCAAAATGGCAGAGAATCAGAAAAAGGCTGTTCATTAGTCAGCTTGTAGGTCGGGCATTTGCCCGACATATCGAAAGGTTGTTCACTAGTCCGTCATTCCCTCTTGATCTTTTTTTTATAAAGCGTATTATGCGCCCCTTCTTTTAACCATTGGGTTCCCTAACCCCAAATAACCAAACTTTATAAAAAGGAATACAATGAATACTATCTCTTATTTTGCCGACGAGCAGAAGCGTCGCTCGTTGCTGTTACTTTCCCTTTTCCATGTGTTTATCATTACGATCAGTAACTATTTAGTTCAGATTGCTTTTGAAATAAAAATGCCATTTTCTGAAATGACAATCCCAACGACATGGGGCACATTTACTTTCCCATTTATTTTTTTAGCAACAGATCTAACTGTTCGTGTTTTTGGTGCGGATTTAGCACGAAAAATCATTTTTGCAGTAATGTTACCAGCCTTAGCTGTGAGCTATGTTGTTTCCGTCATTTTCTTCGAAGGCCAATTTCAAGGCTTTTCAACATTGGCTGAGTTCAATTTCTTTGTATTTCGTATTGCATTAGCGAGTTTTGCTGGTTATGTTGTCGGACAGTTAATGGATATTTTTGTCTTCAATCACCTACGTAAAGGCAAAGCTTGGTGGTTAGCACCAGCAAGTTCAACTATCTTTGGTAGCTTGATTGATACCTTCGTGTTCTTTGCGGTGGCTTTCTATCAAAGCAGTGATGAATATATGGCAGAACATTGGTTTACGATCGGTACAGTAGACTATTTCTTTAAATTATTCGTCAGTTTATTACTATTCTTGCCTCTGTACGGTATTTTACTTAACTTATTGATTAAAAAGTTAAATCTTACTGTGAAGTAGGAACTAATACAAGCGGTCTGTTTTGGTAAATTTTTTGCAAAAACAGACCGCTTTTGCTTTCCGTGAAATTTTACTGAAAAAGGCGTATAATCCTCTAGCTTTTGTATCAACTTATTTTAAATTTAAGAGTAACAATGAAAAATATTCCAATTAGAACTCCTGAAGAGATCGAAAAATTACGTGTGGCTTGTAAATTAGCCTCTGATGTTTTAGTGATGATTGAACCTCATGTTAAAGAAGGTATTACTACTGGTGAATTAGACCGTATTTGCCATGAATACATTGAGCAAGTTCAACAAGGCATTCCTGCTTGTTTAGGTTATCACGGCTTTCCGAAAGCAACTTGTATTTCACTGAATGAAGTGGTTTGTCATGGCATTCCAAG
Source organism: Pasteurellaceae bacterium 15-036681 (assembly GCA_002002485.1). GTDB lineage: Bacteria > Pseudomonadota > Gammaproteobacteria > Enterobacterales > Pasteurellaceae. The sequence continues at coordinate 4,442 of MQVI01000022.1, read as the reverse complement.
CGATGATAAAAAACTGAAAAAAGGCGATATTTTAAATATTGATGTCACAGTCATTAAAGATGGCTACTTCGGCGATAACTCAAAAATGTATGTTGTGGGTGAGCCAAGTGTAAAAGATAAACGTCTATTAGAGGTGACATTAGAATCATTATATATTGGTTTACGTACAGTAAAACCAGGAATTCGTTTAAATCAAATTGGTAAAGCAATTCAGCAATATGTTGAAAAAGAAGGTTTCTCAGTGGTGCGTGAGTATTGTGGTCATGGTATCGGTGATGAATTCCATTGTGACCCACAAGTATTACACTACTTCTCAGATGATGGTGGCGTAGTGTTACAAGAAGGTATGGTATTTACTATTGAGCCAATGATCAACGCAGGTAAAAAAGAGATTCGCTTAATGGGTGATGGCTGGACTGTAAAAACTAAAGACCGTAGCCATTCAGCACAATATGAGCATCAAATTGTTGTGACCAAAGATGGTTGTGAAATTATGACTATTCGTGATGAAGAAATTGAGAGTGGTCGTATTCAACGTATTATGAATAATGCTTAATTAAGTAAGTGATAATAAAAAAGCTAGCAAATCGAAAGAAATGCTAGCTTTTTCATTACTTAATTTATTGGCCTAGATAATTACATTTGCAATTGCAACACCAACCACACAAGCTACGGTAATACCGATTAAGCCTGGGAACATAAAGCTGTGGTTAAAGTAGTATTTACCAATTTTTGTTGTACCAGTTACGTCAAAGTTCACGGTTGCGATATCTGATGGATAGTTTGGGATGAAGAAGTATGCATAAGTTGCAGGCATTAAACCAACTAATAGCGGAGCAGGTAAGCCTAAACCGATACCTACAGGTAACATCATAACCGCAGTTGCTGCTTGGCTATTGATTACCACAGATACTGCAAATAGCGCTAGTGCAAATGTCCAAGGGTATGCTTCAACCATTTCCGTAATACCGGCTTTAAATTGTGGCATTGCGAATTGGAAGTAAGTATCACTCATCCATGCAATACCAAAGATTGCAATTGCCGCAACCATACCCGATTTGAATACCACTCCATTTGGTACAGTTTGTGGATTAGTTTTAGTCATCGTTAAGATGATACCACCAAAAGCTAACATCATCATTTGAATGATAACACCCATTGAAATAGGTTTAACTTTTTCACCAACACCAACAGTACGGATTTCAGGGAACATTGCGATAATTACGATAACAATTAAAGAGAGCAAGAACAGATAAACTGCTTTTTTAGCATTTGCTGGAAGCTCTTCATTTAATGTTGTACTAGTTGTGCTTAGAATACGTTCACGCCATACAGGATCTTGTAAGCGACGTTGATATTCTGGATCATCTTCTAACTCTTTACCACGACGTAAGCTATAAAGCGAAAGTGCAATAGTACCTGCAAATGTTGCTGGCACAGTTACACCGATGATGCTTAATAAAGTTACGTGTTCAAAGCCTGGTAATGCAGTAATTTGAGCTAAATAGAATACAACTGCAGCAGAAAGAGGGCTAGATGTGATTGCTAATTGTGAAGCGACAGATGATGCTGCCATTGGGCGCTCTGGACGAATTTTATTTTTTAATGCAACGTCTGCAATAATTGGCATTACAGAATATACTGAGTGACCTGTACCAAGCATAAATGTCATCACATAGGTAACAATAGGACCAAGTAATGTAATGCGTTTAGGGTTTTTACGTAAAATTCGTTCTGCAACTTGCAACATGAATTTCAGACCACCAGCGGCTTCTAAGATAGATGCACAAGTTACCACGGCTAAAATAATCAACATCACTTCAATTGGAGCCTTACCAACAGGCATTCGTAAGATAAACACCTCAACGATAAGACCAATACCCGAAACAACCCCTAAGCCAATACCACCATAACGGCTACCGGCATATAAAAATCCTAACAAGAGTAGAAATTCAAAATAGAGCATAAAAACCTCTGTAAAAGTATGTAAATAATAGATGTTTCTATTCTAACTTAACTGTATTGTTTACAGTAGTTGGAGATTTATTTTAGATCAAAAAAATAATATATTTTGTCAAATTAATTGAAATAATAAAATTTTACGCTATGTATTTACATTAGCTAGAACTCAAGAAAATTGCTAAACTTGCTAAAAATGTAATCTAGATCACAAAACTAAAACGTTTTAGCAAAATTATCTTTTTTTGCTAAAACGTTTTAGTTAAAATGTATGCATCTAATTTTTATCCTGACACAATAGGTGGTAACTATGAACTTTCCTCAAATCGCTCAACAAGTGATTGATAAACTCGGGGGCAAAGAGAATATCTCTGCGGCAGCACACTGTGCAACCCGTTTACGTATGGTTGTAAAAGATGAGAGCTTAATTGACAAAGAAGGCATCGAGAATATTGAAGGTGTTAAAGGTCAATTTTCTGTTGCGGGTCAATACCAAATTATCTTTGGTTCTGGCACAGTTAATAAAGTACATGCGGAATTAACAAAAATACTAGGTATCGGTGATATGACAACTTCTGAAGTTGCAAGCGCAGGTGCTGAAAAACAAAATATCTTACAACAAGCAGTGAAAGGCTTAGCGGATATTTTCGTTCCTATCATTCCTGCTATCGTGGCAGGCGGTCTTTTAATGGGTATCCATTCAATGCTAACTGCAAAAGGTTTCTTTGCTGAAGGCGTTAATGTAGTTGATATGTACCCAGGTATTGCAGACTTAGTTGATCTAATGAATACCTTTGCTAATGCGCCGTTCGTATTCTTACCTGTTCTTCTAGGTTTCTCAGCAACTCGTAAATTTGGCGGTAACCCATTCTTAGGTGCGGCATTAGGTATGCTATTAGTTCACCCAGCATTAGCAGACGGTTGGAACTACGCATTAACTTTAGCGAAAGGTAATATCCAATACTGGAACGTATTCGGTTTAGAAATCGAAAAAGTAGGTTATCAAGGCACAGTTATCCCAACATTAGTATCAGCTTGGGTATTAGCAACTTTAGAGAAATCTTTCCGTAAAGTGGTACCATCTTTCTTAGATAACTTAATTACGCCATTATTCTCATTATTTATCGCAGGTTTCTTAGCGTTCACAATCATTGGTCCATTAGGCCGTGAAGCAGGTTCATTAATCTCAGCAGGCTTAACATGGTTATATGATAGCTTAGGCTTCATCGGTGGTGCGATCTTCGGTACATTCTATGCACCAATCGTAATCACAGGTATGCACCAAACATTTATCGCAGTTGAAACGCAGTTATTAGCAGAAGTGGCTAACACTGGCGGTACCTTTATCTTCCCAATCGCTGCAATGTCTAACATCGCACAAGGTGCAGCGTGTTTAGGTGCAGCATTTGTAATGAAAGACGCAAAAGCTCGTGGTATCGCAGTACCATCAGGTATCTCTGCATTACTAGGTATTACAGAACCAGCAATGTTCGGTGTGAACTTACGTTACCGTTACCCATTCATTGCAGCAATGATTGCCGCTGGTACAGCAAGTGCATTTATCGCATTCTTCAACGTAAAAGCGATTGCATTAGGTGCAGCTGGTTTACCAGGTATTCCATCAATCAAACCTGAAAGCTTAGCAATGTACTGTGTAGGTATGGCTATCTCAGCAGGCGTAGCATTTGTGGTAACTGTGATTTTTGGTAAAAGAGCACAAGCAAAAGCATAATAAGCTGTAAAATCTAAAAACAATAAACGCCCTAGACGTAAAAGTCTGGGGCGTTTTGCTTTATATACATTTTTCAAAGAGGTAAAATAATTATCAAATGGAGTGAAAGTGTATGAAGTTAATAGATATTTTACAAGTTATTCCCGATAGTATTTTTTCATGCTTCGATATTATGATAGACAGAGAAATGTCAAATAGAAAGAAATTTTATCTAGTCATGTTTGCAGAGTTAAATGTTCAGCATAAGAGCTTTAAAGAGGTAGACATATTGCTAAAAAATTCAGAGTTTAAATTCAATATAAGAAATAATAAGTTTTCTCTACGAAAAGAGAAATTTGCTTTGTTTGATATAGATGAGTTAGCAAAGGTGTTTCAAATACTATTTGAAGCTTATCACCAATATTTATCATCCAGAAATTATCTCTCTAATTTTTCAAAAGATAGCATTAATATTGTAGGTCAATTATTGAATAGTAATATTCATGGATATAATGGTAAGAATATAAAAGGAAACCCATTAAATGTTGCCTTCATGCGTTACGCATTTAGATCTAAAAGCTTTCTAGAACTCATCAACACTTCTTCTAAAGAATATAATTTAAAGCAATTACACCATTCTTTAAAATTATCTTCTGATGAAATACTACTATTTGAAATCGGAGAGCAATGCAGGCTATATTACAGTGAGCCAGTTATTGAAAATTGTACCTTCATTCTAAGAACAGCTGATAATATAAATTATAGAGTTATA
>MQVI01000021.1 GCA_002002485.1 Pasteurellaceae bacterium 15-036681 | reverse complement strand
AGCTATCGCAACGCGTTATGATAAATTAGCAAGAAATTATGCAACTTCAATTGCATTGGCTTGCTGTATTCATTGGGTTAAATTGATTTTCGGTTAAATATCATACTCAAAAGATCAACACGCCCTAGTAGTAAATAAAATAATAACGAGAAAACCTATGAAAACGAAATTTCATTATTTAGCTTTATTGATGGTATTCAGTGGCAATGTTCTTGCAGAACAAACTGTAGAATTGGAAGTAAAAGGGGTTAAAGATAAAGAGCTTTTGGAAAATGTTCTGGTTTTTTTAGCTCAAATTGATAAAGCAGAAGCTGATGGTTCCGAGCGTTATCGCTACCGAGTTGAACAAGAAGCTGACAAAGCATTACGCGCAAAAGGTTATTACAATTCACTATTTCAATTCACACAATCCCCTCGTAAAGGAAAAAAAGATCTGCTAGTTCTTAATATCTCGTTAGATCAACCAACTAAATTGGATGAGCGAGATATTAAAGTTGAAGGAGAACTAGGTAAAGACGTTGATTATCAAAAGCTGATTGAGAAAGCTGTACCAGCCTCTGGCACTGTTTTAAATCATGATACTTATGAAGGGCTTAAGTCTAGTTTAGAAAAGTTAGCCCAAGCAAAAGGTTATTTTGATGCAAATTGGTTATACCATCGTTTGGAAGTTTACCCTCGTGAACATACAGCTGATTGGCGTTTAGGTTACAACAGTGGTATTCGCTATAAATATGGCGAGATTAGTTTCACTAATAGTCAAATTCGAGAAGACTACATGCGTAATATTTTACGTATTAAGCCTGGTGATTATTACTATATTAATGATTTATCTAAACTTTCGAGTGATTACTCTTCAAGTAATTGGTTTAGTTCTGTTTTGGTTGAACCAGATGTAAATGAACAAGATAAAACAGTCGCTCTGCATGTACTTTTACAACCGAAAAAGAGAAATCAAATGGAAATTGGGGTTGGTTATGCGACCGATGTTGGGCCTCGTTTTCAATTCAATTGGAAAAAACCATGGATTAACAGCCGTGGGCACAGTTTAGAAACGACGACTTTTATCTCTACACCTGAACAGCGTGTTGAATTAGGTTATAACATGCCGGTAAAAGAGAATCCTTTAAAGTATTATTATCAGGTTTCGGCTGGAATTGAACGTGAAAATCGAGATGACACTCGATTTACAGGGGCTAATTTAGGATTCCAGCGTTTTTGGAATCATGAAACGGGTTGGGCGTTTTCATTAGGAATGAAAGCTCGTTATGACTCGTTCCAACAAGGTAGCGAGCCGAGAACAAAAACTTTATTACTTTATCCAACTGCTTCGTTAAATCGCACTCGTAGTGATGGAAACCGTTTTCCATTATGGGGGGACTCACAAAGATTAACGGTAAATTGGGGTAATAAAGTATGGGCCTCGGATGTTAATTTCTATAGTTTTAAAGCCTCTACGGCTTGGATTCGCACTTATGCCCATAATCATCGTTTTGTTCTACGTGGCGAAGTTGGGTATTTAAATGCGGATGACTTTACACGCATTACACCATCGTTGCGTTATTTTGCTGGTGGTGATATGAGTGTTCGTGGTTTCGGCTATAAAAAAATCTCACCAAAAGATTCAGATGGTAAGTTAACTGGTGGCTCCCATTTATTAACAACTGCTGTGGAATATCAATATCAGCTCTACCCTAATTGGTGGGGGGCTCTATTTTATGACACTGGTTTGAGTTCACATCATTTTAAAAGTGCAGAATTACACTCTGGTGCAGGTATTGGTGTTCGTTGGGCATCACCAATTGGTGCTATCAAGTTTGACTTAGCGACTCCAGTTAGCTCACCTAATAACGAGAAAGGTGTGCAATTTTATATTGGTTTAGGTTCAGAATTATAATAGGTGTAACGTATGAACAAGGACAATCTACCAGCAGATGCAGATAATCATGCTTTGCAAACAGAGGTGAGCGAACAGCAAACCCCATCTATCAAACCACGTTCTAAATTGCGTTGGGTGTGGTGTACTTTGCTGATTCTATTATTGATTATTAGTCCGCTGATCTTTTTGGTGACAGGCTCTGGTCAACGTACAGCAGTTGAATTAGCGGATACATTTCTTGATCAGCTTTCTGTTGGCAAGGTAGAAGGGAGCTTGCAAGATGGGTTAACCCTTTCCGAAACTCGATTTCAAATGGATGGCTTGGATATTGATCTTGGTCAGGTCGATTTACACCTTGATTTTAGCTGTTTGCTAGATAAACAGGCGTGCATTGAAAATATTGCTTTAAAAGATGCCACCATTGTGGTGGATACTAGCAAGTTACCTAAATCAGAGAAACAAGATGATTCACAAACAAACGGTGAGATTCGTTTACCAATAGGTGTGTCTTTAAAAAATGTGTCCGTTGATAATCTTTCTGTGAGTGTTGATGGGATGGATATTGGTTTAAACCATTTTCATTCTGGTATTCATGGCGAGGAGAAGAATATCAATTTAAGTCCAACATTGATTGATGGTCTGACTCTTACACTAGAACCTGCAGAGGTAAAAGAAAAGATTCAGGAAACAAAAATTGAGATTATAGAGGCGAAGCGAGCGGCTGATTGGAAAGCAATTAAAGACCAACTATCTAAGCCGTTACTGACGAAATTAGACCCAATTAAATTGCCTTTAGATTTTGATGTACCTGAATTTAAAGCAACAAATCTGCATATTTTACAGAAAGTTAAAGCGAAAGATGGCAGTGAAATGCCTCCAGTTTTAGTAATAAAAATACCGTTGGTTAGCTTGCAGGCTAAATCAAATGAAGAATCTGTGGATGTGACTCAATTTGATATTCAAAGTGATAAGGGTAATGTTTCGGGGCAAGGTTCGTTAAAATTGAGTGGAAACTATCCGCTTGATTGGCACTTAAAAGCAAGTGCACCAGAATTTAAAGAGCTTAAGATTCCAGCAAGTAATGCGGATTTGACTGTTTCTGGTGAGCTGTTTGGTTCAACGAATTTAGCTGTGGAAACTAATGGTGCTGTGAAAGCAGCCGTCAAAGGTTCCGTTCAATTAGCGGAACCTAAAATGCCATTGAATTTGACGATCTTAAGCGATCAAGTCAGTTATCCATTTATTCCAGAAAAAGGCACATCACCGTTAAAATTACAAAAAGTAAATATTGTCTTAAAAGGTGATTTGCTTAATTATCAATTAGATACCAGTGTAAATGCAAGCAGTATGAATTTACCAGAAAGTAGCGCTCAATTAAAAGGTAGAGGGGAATTAACTCATTTTACCATCCATGATCTCACCTTAAATGCTTTGCAAGGAAAAGCGAATTTACAAGGAAAAGTGGATTGGGCGAATGGTGTGGAATGGGATTCAGCGTTGAAATTAGACGGCGTGAATACTAAATCTCTTGCCCCTGAATGGGCTGCGTTGTTATCTGGTGCTCTAGAGAGCAAGGGATATGCTGCACGAGGTAAGGATGGCACGGATTGGTCTGTTAGTGTTTCTAAAATGGACTTACATGGTAATTTGCAACAGAAAAATTTGCAACTTAATGGTGAGTTGAAAGCAGATAATAAAACGCTATTAAATGTGCCGAATATGAATCTCATTTACGGCCCTAATACGATCAATTTGAAAGGGATTCTTGGGGATAAATCAGATTTCAGCGCAGAGATTAAAGCGCCTAATTTGCAGGGGCTACTACCAAATCTAAAAGCTAGTATTAACGGTAATGTGAAAATGCAAGGGAAACTTACTGAGCCTACGCTTGATTTGGATCTTATTGCTGATAATGTTGCCTATGAACAGTTGAAGTTACAGCATTTGACTGCAAAGGGAAAAATAGCAGCGGCTAACCAAATTCAGGGGGATTTGGCGGTTAATTTACGTCAGTTTAATTATGATAACGTGAAGGTAGATAGTGCCAGCCTTGAAGCAAAAGGCAGTGAAGCAAGCCATACATTAAAATTAGTCTCAAAAGGTGAGCCAGTTGGTGCGAATTTACAGATTGCAGGTAAATTTGATCGTAATAGTGAAACTTGGACAGGGCAACTTAGTAACGTAGCTATACAGTCACCAGTTGGTGAATGGAAAAATGATAAGTTAGTGCAGGTTAACTATAACAATAAGCAGATCAATGCTAATATTGCTGCGCATTGTTGGCGTAATCCAAAACTGAATATTTGTTTCCCTCAAGCTTTTAATGCAGGTAAAGAAGGCAAGATACCTTTTGAGATCAAACAATTCGATTTAGCTATGATTCAAGAGTTCTTGGATAAAGATAGCCAGCTTACAGGCATTGTAAATGCGAAGGGTGATGCAGCTTGGTTTACGAATAAACAGCCACAGGTAAATGTTGAGCTGAATTCGAATGCGATTAAATTCAGTCAAAAAGTGGACTATCGCCAGTTCCCAATTATACTATCACCAATAAAGATTACCGCAAATGTGGCGGATAATAATCTAAAACTAAAAGCGGATGTTAAAGTCGAAAATAATGGCCGTTTAACGAGTGATATTGTGATGAACGATCTTGCAAATCGCCGTACATTATCGGGTAACATTAATCTTGATAAACTGAATTTAAAATTAGGCTCTCCTCTATTGAGTAGTGGAGAAAAGGTCGACGGTGATATCAATGCGCGCTTAACTGTGGGTGGTACGGCATTATCGCCATTGCTCTATGGCAATTTGAATTTAGTTGGTTTGCAAGCAAAATCGAATGCGATGCCATTTGATATTACTGGCGGTGGTTTAACGCTAAACTTTAATGGTGCAACATCGACCTTGAAAGGTAATATAAAAACACCAGAAAGCAACTTGGTTTTAGATGGTGATGCTAATTGGCAGAAATTAGATGCGTGGTACACACGAGTCAGTGCCAAAGCGAATCGCTTCCGCGTAAATATTCCCAATATGGCAAAAGTGGATGTAAGCCCAGACATTGATGTAAAAGCAACGCCAAAAGAAGTTATCCTCGGTGGTCGAATTGATATTCCGTGGGCTCGCATCGAAGTTGAAGAATTACCAGAAAGTGCAGTGAATGTAAGTGGTGATGAAGTGATTATGGATGGTTCGGCGAAGAATAAGCGTAGTTTCCAATTGTCGAATTCATCAAAAAATGCACCTATTACAGATACTGGAATGGCGGTTAAAGCGGATATTACTATCAATATTGGTGATGATGTTAAAATTGATGCCTATGGACTAAATACCAGTTTAAATGGCATGTTAAAAGTACGCCAAGGTAATAAAGGCTTAGGTTTATATGGTCAGGTAAACTTAAAAAATGGGACTTTTGCTTCATTTGGGCAAGATTTAGTTATTCGTAAGGGATTGATTACTTTCACTGGTTTACCTTCCCAGCCAACATTGGATATTGAAGCTATTCGTAATCCTGAGGCAATAGAGGATGCTAATGTGACGGCTGGGGTGAAAGTGACAGGAATTGCTGACTCTCCTGACGTTAAACTCTTCTCTATGCCTGCTATGTCACAAGAGCAAATATTATCTTATATTTTAACAGGACATGGTTTAGAAGGTGGGGATGCTGGTTCAAGCAATTCTATTGCAGCAGCATTGATTGGTATGAGTTTATCAAAAAGCAGTAAAACAGTCGGCAGTGTCGGTAGTGCTTTTGGTATTAGTGACTTGAATGTTACTACTGCTGGTATTGGTGATAATACTAAGGTGGTTGTGAGTGGCAGCCTAAGCCCTAAATTTAAGGTAAAATATGGCGTAGGGCTTTTTGCACCACTTACAGAGCTTACTTTACGGTATAGATTAATGCCAAATTTATATTTGCAATCTGTTTCTAGTATTAATCAAGCCATTGATTTACTATACAGTTTTGAATTTGATTAATAAATTCGTTATTTGGGGATAGTATTCTCTATCAATGGGCGTGAGTGATACGCCCAACATTTTTATAAATATAGTACCTATGGAAAAACAACGACAAAAACACCTGCAAAAATGGCTTCGCCAACAGCAAAAAATTATTAAAAAATGGATCTATCTTAATGTGCTATTAGGTACATTTAGTGCCTTTCTTATGATTGGGCAGATGTGGTTACTTGCTACCGTATTGCACCAGATGATTATTAACAAACGTTCACCTGCAGAATTTACTTTAGAGCTTGGGTTATTGTTGAGCTGCTTTATCGGTAGGGCCTTGCTATTGTGGTTGCGTGAACGTATTGGTTTTAAAGCTGGCCAAACATTGCGCCAGCATTTAAGACAGCAAGTTATTGATAAGTTGTCTCAAGTTGGTCCAATGATAATTCAGCAACGTCCAGCAGGAAGTTGGGCTACATTAATGTTGGAACAAGTAGAAAATATCCATAATTTTTACGCTCGTTATTTACCTCAGCAATTTTTATCATTAATCGTACCGCTTGTTATTCTCTGTTTTGTTTTTCCACTAAACTGGGCTGCTGGGGTAATATTATTGGTAACATTACCTCTTTTACCTTTATTTATGGCATTAGCTGGGATGAAAGCGGCTGAAGCAAATCAACGAAACATTGGTATTTTATCTCGTTTAAGTGGACAATTTTTAGATAGTTTAAGAGGCCTAGAAACTATTCGATTATTTGGACAGGCAAAAAGCCAGACTGAAAATATTTACCAACGCACTGAAGAGTTTAGATTGAGTACCATGGATGTGCTAAAAATGGCATTTCTGTCATCAGCAGTGTTAGAGTTTTTTACCTCTATTTCGATTGCAGTAATGGCGGTTTACTTTGGTTTTTCATATTTAGGCGATATTAATTTTGGTAATTATGGTATAAGTGTATCGTTATTCATTGGCTTCTTCTGTTTAATGATGGCTCCTGAATTTTACCAACCATTACGTGAACTTGGTGTCTATTATCATGATAAAGCAGCAGCGCTTGGTGCAGCAGATAGTTTAGAAAATTTCTTAACGGAGACGGTACAAGCTCAAGCCAAAGGGACTGTAGAATTATCTGATCAACACCTTGAAATTGTTGCGACAGATTGTGTTATTTTATCACCGCAAGGTAAACCATTATCAAAACCACTTAATTTTAAATTGGATAGTAATAAGCGTATCGCATTAGTGGGGCAGAGTGGGGCTGGTAAGTCATCATTGATGAACTTATTACTCGGCTTTTTGGCTTATCAGGGAAGCGTTACAGTTAATGGTATCGAGTTGCATCAGCTAAATATGGATGCATGGCGTAAAAAACTTGCATGGGTGGGGCAAAACCCACAACTAATCAAAGGTACATTGCGTGAAAATATTCTCTTAGGCAATCCACATTCATCTGAAATTGAGCTAAGAGAGGCTTTAAAATTATCTAAAGCAGATGAGTTTGTCTACCGATTAGGCTTAGATAGAGAAGTGCAAGACGGAAATATAGGGCTCTCTGGTGGCCAAGCTCAACGTATTGCCATTGCTCGAGCACTATTACGTCAGCATAGCTTATTATTATTGGATGAGCCGACTGCAAGTTTAGATATGCAATCGGAACAGCATGTTTTAAATGCGTTACAAAATCTAAGCAATGAGCAGAAAACAACTTTGATGATTACCCATAGAGTTGAAGATCTCGAAAAAAGTGATGAAATTTGGGTGATGAGACAGGGGCAAATTGTTCAGAAAGGTAATTTTATCGAGCTAAGTATGCAAGGTTTTTTTAAGGAATTATTGAATAGATAAGAGGTGTGTCAAACACCGATTTGTAACGTATAGCAATGGTGCATTTGTATGCACCTTATATAAATAGATATTTTTAGGACAAAAATGCGCGCTCTTTTTCCATTTCTTTCTCTTTATCGTACCCACTTGGGACGTTTGCTACTTGGTATGATCTTAGCGATTACGAGTCTTGCAGCAAGCATCAGTTTATTAACGCTCTCGGGTTGGTTTTTAGCAGCTTCGGCGTTGGTTGGGTCTAGTTTATTATTTAACTTTTTCTATCCTTCTTCAGGTGTTCGAGGCTTGGCAATTGGGAGAACTATCTCTCGCTATTTTGAGCGTTTAGTTACCCATGATGCGACGTTTCGTGTGCTTGCAAATTTACGTATTGCTGTATTTAGCAAATTAATTCCATTGAGTCCAGCGGGGCTTAATCGTTATCGTAATAGTGAATTACTCAATCGATTGGTTGCAGATGTTGACACTTTAGATACCTTATATCTCAATTTATTATCACCTTTTATTAGTGCGGTGATGATTATTTTGTTTATGGGGATTGGCTTATCTTTTGTTTCTCCATTAATCGCATTAGTGGTATGTGGAGCATTGACACTGCTGCTGTTATTGTTGCCTACTATTTTTTATAAGCTAGGTCAGCGAATGGGTAAGACGGTAGTGCAATCAAGAGCAAAATATCGTAGTCAATTTATTGAATGGGTCCAGTTAAATGCAGAATTTTTGCTGTTTGGCGTGCAGCAACAAGCTACAGAAAAATTACAGCAAACAGAAAAAATTTGGTTAAATGCACAAGGCCGTGAGAGTCAGTTAGGTGGTTTATCAAATGCATTATTGATCGTTGCAAATGGCATTCTGGTGACAGTTATTATTTATCTAGCTGCGACAGCGATTAATGTACCAGCAGCTGAAAATCCAGAGGCATTAATTGCTCTTGTTGTTTTCTGTGTACTTGCATCACTTGAAATCTTAACGCCAATTGGTATTGCATTTCTGCATTTAGGACAGGTTATTGCCTCTGCTGAGCGCATTAGCGAAATTACTGAACAACAGCCTATGGTTCAATTTACAGGTAATTCTGTGTGGCAAAATATCGCACAAAATCAACCGCTTGTACAATTTAGTCAAGTAAGTTTTACTTACCCACAAGGTGATGAAAATGTATTAAATAATCTCTCTTTTGAGGTGTTAAGTGGACAAAAAGTGGCGATTCTAGGTAAGACTGGAAGTGGTAAATCCACGATTTTTCAATTAATTACTCGTAATTATGACGCTGTAAGCGGTCAGATTTTACTAAATAATTGCAATATTAGAGATTATCCAGAACAAACTTTACGTCAACACATAGTAATGCTGAGTCAACGAGTGCATATTTTTAGTAATAGTTTGCGTGAAAACTTATTGATGGGTAATCCTCAAGCGACAGATGAACGTTTATTGGAAGTATTACATCAAGTTGGCTTAAGTCATTTGATTGATAATGATTCTGGCTTATCTATTTGGTTAGGTGAGGGGGGAAGACCATTATCCGGTGGGGAACAACGCCGTGTTGGTCTAGCTCGATTATTGTTAAGTGATGCTGAAATTGTATTGCTTGATGAACCGACTGAAGGCTTAGATCGTGATACTGAGCAGCAGATTTTACAGCTAATTTTACAATACTGTCAGAACAGAACTTTGTTGATGATTACTCACCGACTCAATGGATTGGAGAAATTTGATAAAGTATATCGTATTGATAAGGGGACAGTTAATTAAGGAATAAAAAACTAAATCTAGAATTTATTTAAAATCGTTAGGTTGGGCAACACACTCACCTAACGATTTTGTCTACTATGCCGATTTTTAATAACTCCAAAAGTCTACCAAGCTCTAATTAATCTCATGATACCAACTCTGCCATTAACATCTCTTTCAGCACTGTTTTCTCCTCATCAGATAATGCATTGCCCTGTGCGGTGCTGACTACAAAGAAATCTTCTACCCGTTCACCAATAGTGGTAATTTTGGCGTTAATCAATGAAAGAGAAAGTTGATTAAAAATAAAACCAATCTGCGCTAAGAGGCCCTCTCTATCCAAAGTAAACATTTCAAAAGCGGTTTGATTTGGTTGAGAGTTTGCTAAAAAGCGTAATTTTGTTTTGCGTTGTTTAAAAGAGCTATGTTTAATAGGCTTTTTCGTTAATTTAAATGCGGTCTGCTTTGCCGTTGTTAAAGTTTTTAAGAGTGCGCTGTGAATTTGCTGGCAGCGTTCATCAGTTAATTCTTGCCCATTTAATTCAGTGATAATAAAGCTATCTAATACAAGTCCTTCATCGCTGGTAATGATTTGTGCATCGTGAATGCTGACTTTTTTCTGACTTAACGTTTGAGCAATACGGGCAAACAGTTGTGGTTGGTCTTCACAATGGATAAAGATCTCCGTCGCGCCTCGGGCATATTGGTTACTTACCAATACCATAGGCAATTGAGCCCTTTTCACATAAGAAAGAGCATGCCAAACTAGTTGAGTTGGGTTATTGCGAACAAAATAGCTATGAGGGCAGTTTTTCCAGAAGTTTTCTAAAATATGTTGTTGTGTAGCGGATAGCGTAAATTTAATCTGCTCAATAGCTTCATTTTTATGCGCACTTCCAATTTTTTGATAATCAATTGAGCATTCGTCTCCTAGCTGTAGCTGTTGAACAGTGAATTGATATAGTTTGCGGATAAGCGAACGTTTCCAATCATTCCAAAGATTTTCATTTGTTGCACAAATATCTGCTACGGTTAAACATGTGAGGGCAGATAAAGCGGTCTGATTTTGACAAATTTTTGCAAACTCTTTGACTACTTCTGGATCATGTATGTCACGGCGTTGAGCGGTGATCGACATTGTTAGGTGTTCTGCCACAAGCCATGCCATATAATCTGTTTGTTCTTGATTAAACCCATGAAGCTCTGCAAATTGACGCATATCTTCTGCGCCGACAATAGCATGATCGCCCTCTCTACCTTTAGCAATATCATGCATTAGCCCAGCAAGATAGAGTAGTGGACGGTCAGGTAATTGTGGAAAGAGCTCACAGCAAAGTGGGTGAGTTTCAGTATTTGAGCTATCCAAAAAGCTCTCTAATTTTAGCATTACTCGAATAGAGTGTTCATCTACGGTATAGAGATGGAAAAGATCAAATTGCATTAAGCCTTGAATTCCAATCCATTGAGGCAGATAAGCGGTTAATAACCCGAGTTGGTGCATCGGCACAATCGCACGACTTACCACATTCGGCTGTTCAAAGAGCTGGATGAAACGCTGACGAGCAAGAGGATTGTGACTTAAAGGCTTATCTAGTTTCCGCAATGCTAAACGCAAATGGCGCAAGGTTTCAGTAGACGCTTTGGTATTTGGGTATTGGGTTAAATGGAAAAACAGATCCAACATCGTATCTGGATGCTGAGTAAAACGAGATAAATTATTGCAATAAATACGATTATTGCGCAGATAAAAATGCTCATCAATCGGCTGTTTTGGCTGTTTTTCAGGATCGAGTGGGGAGCGCAGATTTTGTAGCTCAAAGCTAGTTAGAACCAGTTGGGTTAATTGTGATATAGATTGGGTCGCTTGAAAATAGGCTTTCATCATTGCTTCAACAGGCTGATTGCCTTCACCTTGGTAGCCAAGTTGTTCACTGAGTTGTAACTGACGATCAAAGCGCAAGCGGTTATCATAGCGTTTTAATTGCAAATGTAGACCAAAGCGCATGCGGAAAAGCAGATCTTGCGCTTTTTCTAGTTCTAAATATTCTTCTGGATATAAAATCCCTCTATTCATCAGATTTTCAAGGGAATAGACACCGTATTGGCGAAGCATAATCCAAGAGAGGAGATGAAGATCGCGCAATCCACCAGGGCTGTGTTTTAAATCAGGCTCAAGATTATAACTGGTATTATGGTAGCGAGCATAACGCTCTTGTTTTTCTTGCATTTTAGCTTGAAAGAAATCGCCTATCGGCCAGAAAACCGCGCTAAATAGACGTTCCATTAAATGCTGCCAGAGATCAGCATTACCCAAAATTATTCGGCTTTCCAACATATTAGTGGCTACCGAAATTTCTTTCTCACCAATTGCTACACATTCATCAAGGGTACGAATAGTGGCTCCCACTTGAAATTTACTGTCCCAAAGTAGATTAAACATCTCATTTAAGGCTGTTTGTGTTGTGTCATCTACCGTTTGTTCTGATAGGATCAGAATATCTAAATCTGATAGTGGGAACATCTCTTTACGCCCATAGCCTCCAACAGCGAGCAAAGAGAGATCATCACGCTCTGAAAAACCAAATTGTTGCCACAGTTGAACAAGCAAAGCATCGTAAAAATCGCTACGTTGGTGGATCAAATCCATGATATTACCAAGAGCAAATTCAGCTTTTTGTTGAGTGTTAAACTCCGCTAATTGGTTTTTGAGATCAGCGCTATTCATATTAATATCTCTGGTTATAAATCGGTATTATGTAGCACTTTGTTGTTCTACATTCTGAGCAACTAATTCGTCAACTTCGCTCATTAATTTAGCAATCGCATTGCGATAGGTAATTTCCAATGTTTCTCGACTGCTTGCAATAACGCCCTGATCAATCAAAAAGCCATCGTTGACATCATATACCCAGCCATGAATGGAGAGTTTATGTCCTCTTTCCCACGCTGATTTTACGATAGAAGATCGCCCGAGATTATAAACTTGTTCTGCAACGTTAAGTCTTGTTAACATATCAGCTCTTTGATCAAAGCTTAATTTTCCAAGTAAGTGACTGTGTTTAAACCATAAATCATGAATATGTAATAGCCAGTTACTAATTAAACCTCGAGTATTCATGCTCATTGCAGCTTTAATACCGCCACAATTGGTGTGTCCACAAATAATGATATGCTCGATTTCAAGAACATCCACTGCATATTGAACGACGGATAAGCAGTTTAAATCGGTATGAATAACCAAATTTGCTACATTACGATGAACAAACAGTTCACCAGGTTCTAAACCTGTTAATTTTTCAGCAGGAACACGGCTATCAGAACAACCAATCCATAAGTAATTAGGTTTTTGATGCTCTGCAAGCTGCTTGAAGTAGTCTGATTGCTCATCCTTCATCTGTGTTGCCCAAGCATGATTATTTGCAAAGAGTCGTTCGATTTTTTTCATATATTGCTCTCAGAGTAAAGATGTCATTCTAACACAGAAGTTATGAGCTATGACTATACAAAATCGTGATATGAGGGGCTGTTTAGGCTAATTAAACCTAACCTAAAAAATAGGATATAAAAAAATCTACACTCTACAGGCGAAATGTGATTCAACTCATAGAGTGTAGATTATAATTTGATTTTTGTGTTATGTAGACCTAATCGATAACAGGGATAATGCGAGATGCCAATGCACCCTTATCCCCATTTGTAAACTCAAAATGCACTTTCTGTCCCATTTTAAGTGAACGATAACCATCTCCTTCAATTGCCGAAAAGTGGGCAAAAATATCACCATCAAAAACATCAGAGGTAATAAAGCCAAATCCTTTCGCGTTGTTAAACCATTTAACGATACCAATTTCCATAAGAATCTCCAAAATTTACTAGTGTATCCTATGCGAATCTTAGCTAAAATCGATAAATGTACAACAGGAAATATTCAAAATTTCGAACTAGATCACAAAAAAATAACAGATTTTTTAGAAAATAGATGTTTCTAAACGGATTGCGCCTTTATCTACTATGATTGCTTTACCAAATTTTTTCACCATGGCTTCTTTTGTATTGTTTGTATCTAGGGTATATACAGGAGTGTTATTTAAAATACTTGCCACACCATCTGCCAATAGCGGTAAAAACATTTGTAACTCTTTTTGGTATTTTTCAGGTTGTGCTTGCCAATTTAATAGTCTGACATCTTTTAAGTAAATAGCGCCTTTTTCGGGGTCATAATAGGGAACAGTATCCATATTTAGTTGAATGTGAGCGTCATATTTTTTATTTCTTACTTGTAATATGCCGTTGATCATTCCAGTTATTTCTACCGTTTTTTCTTCTGTTTGCCCTATGCTGGTTATTAAATTATGTAATTTGTAATCGAGTTGAAATAAGCCTGGCAATCCGACACTGTTTTCTAGAGGTACTTTTTCAGCTAAGCGGGTTTCTAAATATTGATTAATTTCTTTTTCGCTAATGCTTAATAAGCCCGCTTTGGCAGGAATAGCGCATATTAGGCACATTGCGACAAGCCATTTTTGCAGATATTTCATCTGAATCCTCTTTTAAATTGGTTTTAGGAACTAAAGTGAGTAAAATACGTCTATTAGAAAACTTTTTTCTATAATAGTTTATTATAAAGGATATTTCGATGAAAAAATTTTTGCTTTGTGTTGCGCTAGTAATGGTTACTGCTTGTAGTGTCGGTGGCGGTGTGAATGCAAGTGGGGGTTCTAATGGTATGGGCATTGGGCTAGGTATCGGAACAGGTTTTCGTTTTTAGGAAACTTTTATTAAAAGTATTGTCAAAGTAGACATCCTATTATTTATTTTCATGACAAGGATCATTAATGAAACAATTAATTAAAAAATCGGCAATTGGCTTTTTATTACTTTCTGCAACGGCATATTCATTTGCAGATGCGAAATCAGTGGCAGAGTTACAGCAGCGCTTAGATAAAGCAAGCCAATATAGTGCTGATTTTGAGCAAACTGTACGTTCAAGTAAAGG
Organism: Pasteurellaceae bacterium 15-036681; assembly: GCA_002002485.1. GTDB lineage: Bacteria > Pseudomonadota > Gammaproteobacteria > Enterobacterales > Pasteurellaceae. The sequence continues at coordinate 25,279 of MQVI01000021.1, read as the reverse complement.
TAAAGAGATTCAAAAGGGGGCTGGTAAGTTTTATGTAAAACGTCCGAATTTATTCCGTATGGATACTAAAAAACCACAAGAAAATTTGATTGTTGCAGATGGTGAAACGTTATGGCTCTACGATCCTTTTGTTTCTCAAGTAACTGCAAACTGGGTAAAAGATGCGGTAAGTAATACGCCGTTTGTATTATTAACAAGTAATGATAAAAGTTTATGGGATCAATATGATGTAACACAGAATATGGATACATTTGTGTTGAAACCAAAAGCAAAGAAAAATGCGATCAAACAATTTGATATTCGAATTGATTCAGTTGGTTTATTAAAAGGCTTTAGTACCATTGAGAAAGATGGACAAAGCAATCTTTATGTTTTGCGTAACATTTCTACTGCAAATGTGGATGCAGGATTGTTTAAATTTAGTGTTCCTAAAGGTGCAGAATTAGACGACCAACGTAACAAAGCGAGCAAAAGTAAGAAAAAATAATAGAAATGATGGATAAGCGGTGAGATTTGTAAAAATATTTGCTAATCTTACCGCTTAATTAATTAAGGGGGATGGATGAAATCATTATACAATCAGCGCGATCCACAAGAATGGCAACAATTTCTTACCTTACTAAAACAATCTGTTGTTGAAGATAAAGTTGATGAGTTGCTATCTATGTTGCTAACTGTTGATGAGCGTAGTGCATTAGGCTTAAGAGTACAGATAGTTCAAGAATTGCTGGATAGTCAAATATCTCAACGAGAAATTCAGCAGAAACTTAATACAAGCGCAGCAACTATCACACGTGGTTCAAATATGTTAAAAACAGTTGATCCAGTCATTTTAGAATGGGTAAGTAATCAGCTTAATGGCAAAAAATAAACGAAAAATTAAGAAGAATAAAAGATTTCTAAACAGGCTTATTACATATTTTTTACCAACTCAATTTATGTCTGTAAAGGGCTGGTTGTGGTTTGTTTTTAGTCGAATTGGTTTAGCAATTACCAGCTTTTTTTTGATCTTTACTCTAATTTTTTCAGTTGTTCCAGTTCCTTTTTCTGCGTATATGGTTCAGAAGAAGGTTGAGCACTTGATTCAATGGGATGACTACGAAATTAATTATAAATGGGTGAGTCTAGATAGAATCTCGTGGCAGATGCAAATTGCTGTAATAGCGTCTGAAGATCAGAAATTTGATTCTCATTTTGGTATTGATTTTAATGCTATTGAAATGGCAATAAAGCGTAATTCTAAATATCCTAAGAAAAAACAGATTGGTGCATCGACAATTTCGCAACAAACAGTAAAGAATCTTTATTTGTGGCATGGTGCAAGCTGGGTTCGAAAAGGGTTTGAAGTACCGCTTACGTTTTTGGTAGAAAGCGTATGGGATAAGCGCCGTATTTTGGAAGTGTACTTGAATATTGCAGAGTTTGGAGATGGTATTTTTGGTGTGGAAGCAGCTGCTAAGCACTATTTCAAAAAGTCAGCATCTCAACTAACAATGCAAGAAGCTGCATTATTAGCAGCGTCACTACCAAATCCGTTAATTTATAAAGTGAAAAATCCGACTTCCACGATGCGTAAACGTCAACAATGGATTATGCGCCAAGCTCAAAATTTAGGTGGTCGAGGTTACTTAGAGAATTTGTAGTATCTATTTTTGTGATCTCTATCGAAAAATTACATTTTCTTTCTGAACTACCAGCCAAAATCCTCCATACTCATAGCTTATCAATTTTACGGATAAGCTATGAATCTCGATAAATTCTGTTTAATCATATTTACATTACTTATTCCCATTCTTTTTTTACCAATCGATTTACTTTGGTTAGGAATGGGGATTGGTTTGTTATTGCTATGTTTTTCAGTATTTCGAGTAAATGGCTGGGGATTATTGTTTAGCATAATTCTATTTTCTAGTTATGGTCAAATTCTCTTCATTGTAAAACAAGCTGACAATGTCACAGCAAGCAAATCTGCGGAGCTCATTCAGATTAACCAAATATTAAAACAGCAAGATTATCAGACCGCTATTGCTAAAAGGGCTAATGGAGAACATATTTTTGTTAATTGGCAGAGTGAAACAGAGCTACTATTGGGGCGAACTTATCAAGCTAATTTAAATTTGCGTCCTATTTCTTCTCGGCAGAATATTGGTAATTTTGATCGGCAAAAATGGTATTTTGCGCAAGATATCCGTGCACTTGCCACAATTAAACAAGCACAATTATTAGATGAATCTAAAGCAGGATTACGGACAAATTGGCTATATCGCGTTAAGCAACAGATTGAAGAACTCGATACAGAAGGTTTATTACTGGCGTTAGCTTTTGGTGAGCGAGCATGGTTAAAAGCGGAACAATGGAATACCTTTCAACAAACGGCAACTGCCCATTTGATAGCAATTTCCGGCTTACATATTGGTTTAGCGATGTTTTTTGGTTTTGGCTTTGCAAAACTGGTGCAATGGGTATTGCTAAAAATAGGTATAAAGTCACCGCTTGTCCTTTCTTATCTGTTTCCAAGACTGATTGGTTTTATGATTGCATTTGGATATAGCTTTTTAGCTGGATTTGCTATTCCAACGGTGAGGGCATTAATTGCGATTAGCTTGGTATTGGTTTGCCAATATGCACGCCGGCACTACACACCGTGGCAGCTCTGGGTAAGATGTGTGGTTTTGTTGCTCGTTCTTGATCCTCTGGCATTACTATCCGACAGTTTTTGGCTCTCAATTTTGGCGGTAGCTAGCTTGATAGTTTGGTATCAATTTTTTCCCATTCGCTTATTCTGGTGTTATGATTTTTTCAGTAAGAGTAAAGTTCGACTGATTTTTTATTCCTTGGGCCACTTACAGCTTGGTATTTGGCTTGTGTTTTCACCGATTCAGCTGTTCTTTTTTGGTGGGATTTCGTCCTTTGGTTTTATTGCGAATTTATTGATTGTACCTCTGTACAGCTTTTTGCTCGTCCCTCTGATTTTATTTAGCTTATTTACGGATAATCTTTTTTTTACTTGGCAGTTAGCTGATCTTATTGGGCAATTTAGTTTAATTTTAATTGGGCCTTTCTCTGATTTTTGGTTTGATTTAAGTTCAAAACAGCAATGGTATTTATTAAGTGTTAATTTATTGATATTACTGACAATCTATGGCTATATCCAGCATAAAGCTAAAGTATATTGGGGGTTGGTAATTAGCATTCCATTGCTATTTAATCAGCTTTACAAAGTACCGCAATGGCTATTCCCCCAACCGATAATTCAATGGTTAAATTTTGATGTAGGGCAAGGGCTTGCTATGGCTTTTATTTATCACAATGCAAGCGGTCAGAAACGCGCTGTTTTTTACGATACTGGCGCAAGTTGGCAAGGTAAGAATGGCACAAAAGGTGGTTCAATGGCGCAGCTAGAAATCATTCCTTATTTGAAACATCATGGGATAGAAATTGAAGCTATTTTTGTGAGCCATGATGATAATGATCATTCTGGTGGCGTTACTGATTTATTAACGGCATATCCAGCAGCGAAACTAGTGCTATCTGGACAGAATCACTATAGTAAAAGTGGTTTTGAACAATGTATTCAAGGTGAAAAGTGGCAATTTGGTGAGCTAAAAATGCAAGCGCTTTACCCCATCCAATTAGCATATCGAGCTAAAAATGAAGATTCTTGTGTGCTTGTTGCTGAAATAGGGGCTTACAAAATATTACTGACAGGAGATAGTGGGGTAGCGGAAGAGCGACAATATGCAAATCAAATCGGCAAATTAGATTTTTTACAGGTTGGCCATCATGGAAGCCTTACTAGCACAAGTCATACACTATTAGCCAGTACACAGCCTGATGTGGCAATTATTTCATCAGGACGTTGGAATCCATGGAAAATGCCTCGTCAAGAAATTATAGAGCGTTTAATTCAGTACCGTGCTATACCAATAAATACCGCTACAAGCGGTATGATTACGGTAAATTTTTACCAAAATGGATACAAAATTATTACTGCTCGCGATTTGTGGCAGCCTTGGTATCGAAGAGTCTTGGGTAAAATTACTTGAACAATTTTAGCAGTAAAATAAAAGGTTAATATCAGCTAGACAATTACTCAACAACTCGCTACTATCTAAGCGAATTTATGCACACAACAATAAAGGTCTTATTATGAAAAAAACACTTCTTGGACTAGCGTTAGCTACATTTTCAATTACTACATCCGCTACTTTACAAACCGCTTTCGCACAGCCGAATGCATTAGTCTTACAAACCGATTTTAGTTTGAAAGACGGTGCCGTGTCTGCCATGCAAGGCGTGGCTTTTGGCGTAGATCGTGATCTCAAAATGTTCAATCTAACTCATGAGATTCCGCCTTACGATATTTGGGAGGCTGCATACCGCTTGTATCAGACAGCAACTTATTGGCCACAAGGTACTGTGTTTGTCAGTGTAGTTGACCCAGGTGTTGGCACCGATCGTAAATCAGTGGTATTAAAAACTAAAACAGGGCATTATTTTGTGACACCAGATAACGGTACCTTAACTTTAGTTGCAGAACATTTGGGTATTGAGTCAATCCGTGAAATTGATGAAACTAAAAATCGCTTAGAAGGTTCAGAAAAATCTTATACGTTCCATGGGCGTGATGTTTATGCTTATACAGGTGCACGTTTAGCCTCAGGTAAAATCAAATTTGAAGATGTTGGTAACGAATTAGAAGCAAAAGTGACGACGATTGAATACCAAAGACCAACGTTAGAAGAAGGGGTATTAAAGGGTAATATTCCGGTGTTAGATATTCAATATGGTAATATCTGGACGAATATCAGTGATGAATTATTAGAGAAATCAGGCATCAAAAAAGATAGCCGAGTTTGTGTAGAGATTGCGGAAAAAGCAGAAGATGGATTAAAGGTGCGTTATAGCGCAGCAATGCCATATAAGAGCAGTTTCGGTGATGTGGATGAAGGCAAACCATTGATGTATTTAAACAGCCTGTTAAATGTATCATTTGCTTTGAATATGGAAAACTTCTCAGAGAAGTATAAAATTAAATCTGGTGCAAATTGGTCTGTCTCTTTGAAATCTTGTGAGAAAAAAGAAAAGGCTGAATAGCGTAATATTTTGTTATAATGCAGGGCGAATATAAACATTCGCCCTTTTTTAATATTAAATCCCCTAATAAGAATAACTATGAACATAATTCGAGATTTACACAGCCACAGCACCGCATCTGACGGTGTATTAACGCCAACTGAATTAGTCCAAAGAGCAGTCGAAAAAGGCGTTAATATGCTTGCACTTACTGATCATGACACTGTTGCAGGGGTGAGTGAAGCGCGCGCTTTTGCTCAAACACAGCCAATAGAATTTATTGGTGGGGTTGAAATTTCTATTCTATGGGAAGGAAAGTCAATTCATTTGGCTGCACTCAATATTGATGAAAATCATCCAGCATTAGTGGCACTATTAGCTAAACAAGCTGAGTTACGCCACCAGCGCGCATTGCAAATTGGAGAAAAATTGGCTAAAGCTGGCATCCCAAATGCCTATGAAGGTGCAAGAGCATTGGCTAGTGGTGAAGTTACCCGAGCCCATTATGGGCGCTTTTTAGTGGCTGAAGGTTATGCACGTAATGATGATCATGCTTTCAAACGCTATTTAGGTATGGGGAAAAGCGCTTATGTCAAACCAGTTTGGTGTTCAATGCAAGAAGCAATAGAGGTTACTCATCAAGCAGGAGGCGTGATTTGTGTTGCACATCCCTTACGCTATAAATTAACAGCTCGCTGGGTTCGTCGTCTTATTGCGGACTTTAAACAAGCAGGTGGTGATGGGCTTGAAGTTGCTGGTTGCGCACAATCACCTGATCAACGACAATTATTAGCCCGTTGGGCAAAAGAGTTTGATCTTTATGCGTCAGCAGGCTCCGATTTCCATTTTCCAGCAGGTTGGATTGAATTGGGTAAAGGGCTGACTTTACCTATAGATTGCAAACCGATTTGGGAGAAGTTTTAAATTTATCAAATCGTCCCTTAACGCCCTCTTTATCTAGAAGGGAACATATTGAATTAATCGAGTATATCAACAAATGAGCGAACAAACCTTTGTAAAAAAAGAGCAAAATAAGGATAAACACACTGATAACCTGAATATTGCCCCTCATTCCTTAGAGGCAGAGCAAGCGGTACTCGGTGGGATTATGTTGAATAATGAATATTGGGATAGTGTGGCAGAGCGTGTACAGCCGACTGATTTCTATACCTATGCACACCGCCTTATTTTTGAGCAAATGGTTGAGCTAAATCGCCAAAATAACCCAATTGATATTATTACTATTGACCAAATGCTACGTAATAAAGGTGTTGTTGATGATGTTGGTGGTTTTGCGTATCTGGCTGAATTATCTAAAAACACGCCGAGTGTAGCGAATATTGTTAGCTATGCAGAGATCGTTAATGAACGCGCTATTCGCCGTGAGTTAATTTCTGCAGGGAACAAAATTGCCGAGATTAGCTATAACCCTAAAGGGATGACGGTTAAAGATGTATTAGATGAGGCTGAACGAACGGTATTCCACATTGCTGAAAAGCGAACAGCAAGTGATCAGGGACCGCGCGGTATTGACTCTATTTTACTGGAAACACTTGATCGTATTGAAACTCTGTCAAAAAATAAAGCGAATGGTGGTGTAACAGGTGTTTCAACCGGCTTTACTGAATTAGATCGTAAAACTGCAGGATTACAGCCTTCAGATTTGATTATTGTTGCTGCGCGCCCTTCAATGGGTAAAACGACTTTTGCCATGAACCTCTGTGAAAATGCATCGTTATTGGATATTGATGCAGAAGATGATAATGGTAATCCAATTAAAGTGCCAAATAAACCGGTACTGATTTTTAGCCTTGAGATGCCAGCAGATCAAATTATGATGCGTATGTTTGCTTCTCTTTCGGGGGTAAACCAAACGCATATTCGTACTGGTAACCTTGAGGACGAGGAGATGGCACGTATTGGCTCAACAATGGCGATTTTACAAGATCGTAAAAATATCTATATCGATGATAGCTCTGGTTTAACGCCAACGGAGCTTCGTTCACGAGCTCGTCGAGTATATAAAGAGAATGGCGGCCTAAGTATGATTATGGTTGACTATTTGCAGTTAATGCGTGCCCCTGGATTTGCTGATAATCGTACACTCGAGATTGCAGAGATCTCTCGTTCATTAAAAGCGTTAGCAAAAGAGCTAGAAGTTCCTGTGGTTGCCTTATCCCAGTTAAACCGTAGCTTAGAGCAACGTGCTGATAAGCGCCCAGTAAACTCAGACTTACGTGAGTCAGGCTCTATTGAACAAGATGCTGACTTAATTATGTTTATTTACCGTGATGAAGTTTATCATGATAATCCAGAGGCGAAAGGCGTTGCTGAAATTATTATCGGTAAACAGCGTAATGGTCCAATTGGCCGCTTACCATTGGCTTTCCAAGGGACATATTCACGTTTTAAAGATTACGAAGGTTCGTACAAAATCGAGGAAGACTAGGCCATGTTATGTGCAATTTATAAAAGCCCACGTAAAGAGGGTATGTATCTCTATGTACCAAAACGCGATCAATTTGATACAGTGCCAGAAGCATTGCGTCAAGCATTTGGTAAACCTAAATTTGTGATGTTGTTTAATTTAGCAGGTGAAAAGCAGCTCAAGCGCCTTGATAATCAAGACGTTTTGCAAAAAATTCGAAATGAAGGTTTTTATCTGCAAATGCCTCCTCCTCAGGAAAATTTACTGAATACCTTTGTTCAGCAACAAAAAGGATCGAACTGATGCGTTGTCCATTTTGCTCAACAGAAGAAACAAAAGTTGTAGATTCGCGCTTAACAGCTGATGGCTACCAAATCCGCCGTCGCCGTGAGTGTCCTCAATGCAAAGAGCGTTTCACAACCTTTGAAAGTGCAGAATTACTCGTGCCACACATCATTAAAAATAATGGTAATCGAGAGCCTTTTGATATTCAAAAATTGCGAGCTGGATTAAGCAGAGCCTTAGAAAAACGCCCTGTCAAAACCGATGATCTAGAAAAAGCGATTAACAATATAGTATTACGTTTACAAGCAACAGGCGAGCGAGAAGTATCAAGCAAATTTGTGGGTAATTTAGTGTTAGATGCATTAAAACAGCTAGATAAAGTTGCTTATATTCGCTTTGCATCTGTCTATTTAAGTTTTGATGATGTAGCTGAATTTACGAAGGAAATTGAGAAGCTAAGATTGGTAGAAGAATAGTGACAATCATTTGAGATAAAGGCGTAATAAGTAAATTACGCCAAGTAAAATACCCCACACTAATGATAAGTATGGGGTTCATTTTTTATTCCCACTCAATCGTTGCAGGTGGTTTGCCTGAAACGTCATACACTACGCGAGAAATACCATCTACTTCATTGATGATACGGTTTGAAACTTTACCTAATAAGTCGTAAGGTAAGTGTGCCCAGTGTGCTGTCATAAAGTCGATAGTTTCTACCGCACGTAATGACACAACCCAGTCATATTTACGACCATCACCCATTACACCTACAGATTTAACTGGTAGGAATACAGTGAATGCTTGGCTTACTTTATAGTACCAACCTGAGTTGTATAACTCTTCGATAAAGATCGCATCTGCTTTACGTAATAAATCACAGTATTCTTTTTTGATTTCACCTAATACACGCACGCCTAAACCTGGGCCTGGGAATGGGTGGCGATTTAACATTTCTGCGGGTAAACCTAAAGCTAAACCAATTTTACGTACTTCATCTTTGAATAATTCACGTAATGGCTCAACTAGGCCTAATTTCATATAGTCTGGTAAGCCACCTACGTTATGGTGAGATTTGATAACGTGTGCTTTACCGGTTTTGCTTGCAGCTGATTCGATAACATCTGGGTAGATAGTACCTTGTGCTAACCATTTCACAGAGGTTAATTTTTTCGATTCATCATCAAATACATCAACAAACACTTTACCGATCATTTTGCGTTTTGCTTCTGGCTCATCAATGCCTTTTAACGCATCTAAGAAACGATCTTCAGCATTTACACGGATAATGTTTAAACCGAATTTATCGCCAAACATTTCCATTACTTGATCGCCTTCGTTTAAACGTAATAAGCCGTTGTCCACGAATACGCAGTGTAAGTTTTTACCGATAGCACGGTGTAATAAAAGTGCCGTTACAGATGAGTCAACGCCACCTGATAAACCTAAGATCACTTCATCATCACCTACTTGTTCTTTGATACGAGCAACTGCATCTTCAATAATGTTTTCTGGTGTCCAGTTACGCGCACAGCCACAGATATTAACGACGAAGTTAGTTAATAACTCTAAACCGCTCTTAGTGTGAGTTACTTCTGGATGGAATTGTACACCGTAGAAACGACGGCTTTCATCAGACATTGCTGCAATTGGGCAAGTTGGTGTTACACCTGTTACCACAAAGTTTTCTGGTAAACGAGTAACCTTATCACCATGACTCATCCAAACGTCTAATTTTGGATTTGAAGCGGTAAGATCATCGTTTAAATTTGCAAATAGGCTATCTGTTGCTTTTAAATCTACAGACGCATAACCAAATTCACGGTGATCAGAGGTTTCAGTTAAACCACCTAATTGCATTGCCATCGTTTGCATACCGTAGCATACACCTAACACAGGCACACCTGCGTTAAATACATATTCAGGCGCACGTGGGCTGTTTGCTTCAGTAGTGCTTTCAGGACCACCTGAAAGGATAATACCCGTTGGGTTGAAATCACGGATATCTTGTTCAGTTACGTCCCATGCCCATAATTCGCAGTAAACGCCAATTTCACGCACACGACGTGCGATTAGTTGAGTATATTGTGAACCAAAGTCTAGGATCAGGATTTTATGATTGTGAATGTTGTTCATTGTATTCTCTTTTAGTGATTAAGATTATTTAAGTAATTCGTGTAATTTTTGCTGCAACAACGCTTTATCCGGCAATAACATCTGATATTCCGCAATCATTGCAGGGGACAGATTACGGTTTAGGGCGTATTCTACCACTTCGTTGTCTTTATCCTTACATAATAAAATCCCAATACTAGGATTTTCATTCTCTCTTTTTACATCTCGATCTAAGGCCTCAAGATAGAAATTTAATTGCCCCAAATGTTCAGGGCGGAATTTATCGGTTTTTAATTCAAATGCAACTAGGCATTGTAATGCGCGATGATAGAACAGTAAGTCGATAAAGAAATCGCTATTGCCGACCATTAACTTATATTCTTGTCCCATAAATAAGAAATCTTTACCCAGTTCAAGAATAAAATTTTTAATTTGAGTGACTAAACCTTTTTGTAGGTCGGTTTCATTATAAGGTTCTGGCAGATTTAAAAAGTCAAAGATATATTGATCTTTGAAAATATTAGTTAGATCTTGATTAAACTCTTGCAAAGCAGGAGATAAATTTAACTGTTTATTACCGAGCATTGTGCGTTCGAATAAACAAGAGGATATTTGGCGATCTAATTCTCGAACAGTGTAATTTTCTTTTACTGTTAAATGGATATAAAATTCTCGTTCTTCTGGTAATTTACAGCGTGAAAAAATTATTCGATGATGCGACCAACTTAGTTTTGTCAGAATTGTTTCCCGAATATCAAACATTTCTAATTGTCGCCCCATTGTGGCGACGATTGGTAAATCGTTTGAAGTTTTAATTTGTCGCCACGTTGTGGCGACAATTTCAGATTGACTTTTTTGTAATTGTCTCACCACTGGAGCGACAAATTCTTCAAGTGCATAGGTATCATAGAATTGAACCATTCTATATAAACCTGCTCGATTAAAACCTTTTAAATCAGGATAGTTTTGTTGGATAAATACTGCTAATTCACGAACAGTCTTATCCCCCCATTCCGCCTGTTTTAGTTTGTGGCTAACATAAGCGCCCACATTCCAATAAAGATTTACCAATTCAGCATTGACTGCACGAACAGCATTTGATCGAGATGTTTGAATCATCTCGACAATCTGTATAAAGTTCGATGTGGTTTGCTCAATATTGTTCATCTTATTTTCTCTATTTTGAATGTAGTTTTTTTATCACACCTAAAATCTCTACCATATCTTTGCCCATATAATCCGCTAATGATTGGTCTATCTGCATTCGGGTTTCTTCATAGCCAATCACCTTTAAATTGGCACCTTTGGCGGAGACCATTCCATAGTAAGAATCTTCGATTGAGACGGTGTTTTCAGGAGCTACGCCGAGTTTTTCTAATGTATAGTGATAGATTGTCGGATCGGGTTTGCTATTTTCAAATATTTCACCGCTCACAATTAAATCAAAATCATCTTTAATGCCACAACAGGTGAGAATGTTGTGAATATGATCTAAAGCCGAAGAAGATGCTACAGCCAGTTTGATATTATTTTGTTTGGCAAATTGGATAATTGGCGTAATCTCACTACGAAAAATTGTGCGGTAATCGATATTGCTGAAAATTTGTTTGAAAAAGTCATAATATCGAGTGCGAATTTCGTCAAGTGGTAAACTTGAACCACTCAATTTTTTAATTATTTCAGGAATATCTTTAAGCGATTTGCCCACAACTTCCGAATATTCAGTGTGTGAAATAGGGTTATTATGTTCTTGAATTTGAGTAATAAAATCCTTTTGTAGCGTAAATTCAACATATTCGGTATCAACAATCACGCCATCCATATCAAAAATAATTGCTTGTAACATAATATTTCCCTATTTTGCAAAAGTTTGCTTAAAACGAACCGCTTGTTAACAAATCGGTCTTGCACCAACCATATTTCGGTAATATAAATTCAGTGTTGTGCCTGTATCTATAAAACGTTGTCTTGCTTGTAATACTTGTCTATTTGCATTGACGATATCCAAACGAGCAAACGATTTTTTCTTGTTGTCTGCTATCGTAAATTGGTTATCTTTAATTTTGGAAAGATAAACGGTTTCGGTTTCATTTAATGTATAGTCATAACCATTACGGCTATTGCAAGTGTAATCATAAATAGTTACTGCACCGTTAGGCTGGAATTTAATCACTCGGTGGATATCATCCACAGGTTCCATTGCCCAATAACCGTTATACAGTTCGGCTTTTAAATCTGTTTGGGTAAAATTATTTGAATTGCTACCACAAGCTGCAAGTAGGGTAGATGCAAATCCGATAGCAAAAAGACGTTTAAAATTCATTATAATTGTGAAGAATAGGTTAAAAACCGAATTATATATCAAAATAGGTAAGGACGCTCTAGGCGCCCTTACTTTTTATTGAAGCAAATTATGCCATACGATAGTTTGGCGCTTCTTTAGTGATGGTTACATCGTGAACATGGCTCTCTTTGATACCTGCACCACTAATGCGTACAAATTGTGCTTTAGTACGAAGTTCATCAATAGTTGCACAGCCAGTTAAACCCATACACGAGCGTAAACCGCCCATTTGTTGATGAATAATTTCTTTTAAGAAACCTTTGTAAGGAATACGGCCTTCAATACCTTCTGGTACTAATTTATCTGCTGCGTTATCAGATTGGAAGTAACGGTCTGAAGAACCTTTAGACATGGCACCTAATGAACCCATACCACGATATGATTTAAATGCACGGCCTTGATAAAGCTCGATTTCACCTGGCGCTTCTTCAGTACCAGCGAACATTGAACCGACCATTACACAAGCAGCACCTGCCGCGATTGCTTTTGCAATATCACCTGAATAACGGATACCACCGTCAGCGATCACAGGAATACCTCGATCTTTTAATGCTTCAGCTGCGTCTGCGATAGCTGTGATTTGTGGCACACCTACACCTGTTACGATACGTGTTGTACAGATTGAACCAGGACCGATACCGATTTTAACTGCGCTTGCGCCAGCATCTGCAAGCGCGATTGCGCCTTCAGCTGTTGCTACGTTACCAGCAATAATTGGAAGGTTAGGATATTTTGCACGAGTTTCACGAACACGTTGTAAAACGCCTTCAGAATGACCGTGTGAAGAGTCGATTAATAGAATATCAACACCAGCTTGAACTAATGCTTCAATACGCTCTTCATTACCAGGTGCAGCACCTACAGCAGCACCTACGCGTAAGCGACCGAATTCGTCTTTACACGCGTTTGGTTTGCGTTCTGCTTTTTGGAAGTCTTTAACTGTGATCATACCTTTAAGTTTAAAGTTATCATCGACCATTAAAACTTTTTCAACTCTATGTTCGTGCATGAGATCTAGAATTTCTTCGCGTTTTGCACCCTCTTTAATTGTTACCAGACGTTCTTTTTTCGTCATAACCTCTGAAACAGGTTTACTAAGATCACGAACAAAGCGTGTGTCGCGGCCTGTAATAATACCAACTAAGTTATCTTCAGCATCCACAACAGGATAGCCTGCAAAACCATTTTTCTTCACTAATTCGGCTAGTTCGCCTAAAGTCAAGTCTGGTGAGACTGTTACTGGCTCAGATACGATACCGCTTTCAAATTTTTTCACTTTACGCACACGATCAGCTTGGCGTTCAATCGTCATATTTTTGTGGATAAAACCGATACCGCCTTCTTGTGCTAAAGAGATAGCAAGTTTAGTTTCAGTTACAGTATCCATTGCAGCTGAAAGCATAGGGATATTTAAGCGGATTTCTTTGGTAAGTTGGGTTGAAAGATTTGCAGTATTTGGAAGCACAGTAGAATGTGCAGGGACAAGAAGAACATCATCGAATGTGAGGGCTTCTTTAATTACGCGTAGCATGCAATAGTTCCTTAAATTGTAAGATTAATAAAATTGAACTGGAAAAATTGCGAGCGAATTATATAGATCCAAATGGGGTTTGTAAAGAATAAGCGGTTTGATTTTTGGAAAATTTTGCAAAAAGAGATGTTAAATCGTAGGGTACGCGTGAGCGCACCATTGGACTTTATCATATCTGATAAAGCGCGTTTACTCGCACCCTACATTATTGATGTGATTTAGATCTTGTTATACAAGGCTTGATATTGCTCTGCAACTTTAGGCCAACCGAAGTCTTGTGCCAGAGCATTTTGACGAACACTTGACCACAATTTATTCTTATTCCATAAACTGATCGCACGTAGAACAGCATCGTAGAAATCATCAGGTGTTGGGTTATTAAATACAAATCCTGTTGCACTGCGATTTTCAATACTTTCTTTGTGGCTATCAACAACTGTATCAGCTAAACCACCAGTACGGCGTACAAGTGGAAGTGTGCCGTATTTTAAACCATAAAGCTGAGTTAGACCGCAAGGCTCAAAGCGACTAGGTACTAGAATAACATCGCCACCTGCAATAATTTGATGGGAAAGCGCTTCATCATAGCCAATCTTAATGCCGATTTTTTCAGGATAACGATTACGTGCTTCTCCTAATGCCCATTCTAAATCAGGTGAACCACTACCAAGAACGACAAGCTGTACATTATGCTGCATAATCTCATCAACTTTAGCTAGTAAGAAATCAGCGCCTTTTTGTTCGGTTAAGCGAGTTACCATTACCATCAATAGCGCATCTTTATTTTCAGGTAAACCAAAATAACGTTGCAGTTCAGCTTTGTTTTTAGCTTTGCCATGCATATAGTTTGGGCGATAGTTTGCAATGATGTTGCTATCTGTTTCTGGATTCCATACTTCATCATCAACACCATTTAAGATACCACGTAGACGGTCTTCTGCTTGGCGAGTTTGAAGTAAACCGTGCATGCCAGCACCTGCAATTTGTTCTGTGATCTCTCTTGCATAGGTTGGACTTACGGTTGTAATGCGATCCGCATAATATAAACCTGCTTTCAAATAAGAGATCTCACCGTAAAATTCTAGTCCATTTGGATTAAAATATTCCCAAGGCAAACCAAGTTCTGATAAATGATAAGCTTGAAAACGGCCTGTATAGGCAATATTGTGAATGGTAAACACGCTTTTTACAGGGCTATGCCAGCTTTTTAAGTAGGCACATGCAAGTCCTGCTTGCCAATCGTGAGCATGTAGAATATCTGCTCGTCCCCACCAATGATCTAAACCTTGCGCAATTTGAGCACCAATATAGCCAAGTAGTGCAAAACGCTTATAGTTATCGATATAATCGTTATAATTATCGTCGTAATAAGGCAAGCGACGATTAAATAGGTGTGGTGCATCAATCACATAGACACCTAAACCGTTTAAATAAGCAAAACGTAATGTTATTACACCTGCAAAGGTACCGATAGTTGCGACTTCAACTGTCTCACCAAGTTTCTCAGCCACTTGAGGAAAATAGGGGAGCAATACACGAGGATCATTGCCTGTCGCTTGCTGAGCATAAGGAAGGGCTCCCATGACATCCGCTAATCCACCTGTTTTTATCAGTGGATACATTTCTGAACAAACATGTAAAATTTTCATTTGAGTATTAACCGTTGTGTTTGAATTATGAAAGGAAAGTCCCATCTCCAGTTAAGATGGGATATTAGCAAGTTATGTTCGGGTTTCAAAGCCCTCGATTATTGGTGGATTTTCTTTTGCATATTTCTCTAACATTTTTCTACAAACAAGTACGACTCCGCCTTTACTGATACGGAAATATTTAGCATCTGTTTCTAGATTAATACCGATTTGTAAACCATCAGGAATAACGCAATGACGATCGATAACCGCTCGCTTGATCACACAATTTTTGCCAACAGTTACTTGTGGCAAAATAACGCTTTCTTCAATGATAGAATCTTCACCAACGTTAACTCTATTAAATAATACAGAACTACTAATTTCTGCATCAGTGATAATACAGCCACCTGCAATAAGTGAGTTATCCAATGTATGCGCGCGCGTTTTTTTATAGAAGAAACGTGCTGGAGCAGTTTGTTGTGGACGACCATGGATTGGCCAAGATTCATCATATAAATCAAGTTGCGGTTTTTCAGTCACTAGATCCATGTGTGCAGACCAATAGCTATCAATAGTGCCCACATCACGCCAATAAATCGAGCCTGTTGTGCTACGACCTTCACAAGATCGTTCGAAAGGATGTGCATAGATAACACCTTGTTCTACTGCTTTTGGAATAATATCTTTACCAAAGTCATGAGAAGTATCTGGATTAGAAACTTCTTTTTCTAACATTTCATATAGATAGTCTGCGTCAAATACGTAGATACCCATAGAGGCTAATGATGATTCAGGTTTATCTGGCATTGCTGGTGGATTTGTTGGTTTCTCAACAAAAGCTTCCACTTTCAATTTTTCATTCACTGCCATTACACCAAATTCGCTTGCCTGTTCACGAGGAACCTCGATACAGCCCACAGTACATTTCGCACCTGAATCAACGTGATCTTCAAGCATTCTTGCATAATTCATTTTGTAGATATGGTCACCAGCTAAGATCACTACGTATTTTGGACGATAGTGTGATTTCATCATTTCCATGTTTTGATAAACTGCATCTGCCGTACCTCGATACCATGTTTGATCATCAATTTGTTGGCGAGCAGGGAGCATATCAATATATTGATTACGTTCATAAGGTAAGAAAGACCAGCCACGTTGTAAATGGCGTAGTAACGAATGAGCTGCGTACTGAGTGACAACCCCTACTTTTAACAAGTTTGAGTTGATACAGTTTGACAATGCAAAATCAATAATACGGCGACTACCACCAAAATAAACAGCAGGTTTTGCGCGTTTATCTGTTAATTCATATAGGCGAGAACCGCGACCACCGGCTAAAATCAGAACTAAAGTATGTTCCGTCAAATTACGTCTGCTTGTTGATGCTTCCTGTTTGAGCATGTTGTTATCTCCAAATAAATGTTATTTTTAAAATCTTTGAAGGACGCATACCCCGATGTTGCTGAGAGTAACTGCTTGCGTGTCTGTCATAAGAGTCGCTTTTTCTTCACCTAATAAGACTTTCCATCGTCCTTTAGGCAGTAAAAATTTTTGTGTTTCCTGTTTTGCATTAATTAAGATTAACCAATGATCTTCTAATAAAATTTGGATTGCTTTGGTTGAATGATCATGCCAGTCATTAAATTGTAAATGCTCGCAGTTTGCTTTAAGCCATTGAACTTTATCGTTCGTCCACCATTGATTATATTTAGATAGTAGTGGAATCTGCTTGCGAATTTGGATTAGTTGAGCTGTGTAGTCAATTAATGATTGGTCAGCTTTTTGCCAATTAATCCATGTGAGTTCGTTATCTTGACAATAACTATTATTATTTCCCTGTTGGCTATGCCCAAGCTCATCTCCTGCAAGTAACATTGGCGTTCCACCTGACAATAGTAGCGTTGCAAGTAGTGCTCTGCGACTTGTGTCTCGTATTGCGAAAATAGTAGGATCTGTGGTTTCTCCTTCCACGCCATAATTATTGCTGATATTATCGCTATGACCATCACGATTTTCTTCACCATTTGCCCAATTATGCTTATCGTTGTAGCTCACTAGATCTTGAAGAGTAAAACCATCGTGCGAAGTAATGTAATTCACGCTATTCGATGGTAAACGCTTAGACGCGAAAATATCATCACTTCCTGCAAATCTGCGAACAAATGTTGCTAAGTTACCGCTTGTTTGCAAAAAGAAACGACGCATATCATCACGATAGCGATCATTCCATTCTGCAAAAGGTTTGGGAAATGCTCCCAACTGATATCCACCCCAACCGATATCCCAAGGTTCGGCAATTAATTTCACATGAGCAAGAGTTGAATTACTTGAAATTGCAGTAAAAAATGCTGATTTTTCTGAAAACGTTGGCGTTCTGCCGAGTACACAAGCTAAATCGAAACGGAAGCCATCTATATGACATTCTTTAACCCAGTAACACAGGCAATCAATAACCCAACGTAGCACAGCAATATCAGCAGAAACATTGAGAGTATTACCACAACCAGTCCAGTTTAAATATTCACTATTGTCTGTCAGCCAATAGTAAGCTTCATTATCGATACCTCGCTGAGAGAGTATAGGTCCATCTTTACCTGCTTCGGCAGTGTGGTTAAACACCACATCCATAATGACTTCAATGCCCTCTCTATGTAGTGCTTTTACCATCTGTTTGAATTCAGTCAGTGGATTTTGCTTATTTGATGCAAGTTTTGAGTCAACAGCAAAATGTCCAAGAACGTTATATCCCCAGTAATTACATAGCCCTTGGCGCTGTAAATGAGTTTCATCAATATGGTAAGTAATTGGTAGCAATTCTATTGCTGTAATACCTAAGCGCTTTAAGTGCTTAATTGATGTTGGGTGTGCTATTCCAGTAAAAGTGCCAGCTATTTCCGTAGGTATTTCTGGATTTAGCTTGCTGAAACCTTTAACGTGAGCTTCATAAATAATCGTTTCAGCCCAAGGGGTGAATGGTTTATTATCACCCTCCCAATCAAAATTATGGCGATCAACTACGATTGATTTTGGCGCTATATGCCCATTATCGCGGAGATCATCCCACTGAAACCAACGTACAGCATTGTCATTAGATAAGTTTGGAGTTCCTTCAATGGCATTCGCATAAGGATCAACAAGTAATTTAGCTGGATTAAATAGAGCACCTTTCTCTTCATTTCTTGGACCGTTCACACGAAAGCCGTATTGAGCCCCAGCCGTTAATCCCACCACAAATATATGCCAAATTTCGTCAGTTTTTATCATAGGTAGACGAATTTCTTTGCTATTTTCTAAAAATAAGCAAAGGTCAACTGCTGTTGCATGACGCGAAAATAGCGCAAAATTGACACCATGATTACCATTAATTTCAGTTATTCGGCTACCTAGTGGAAATGGTCTGCCTGAAAGATATTGCATATATAACCTTTACAATAATCCTATATGGGCCGTACAGGATTACTTATCTAAGCAACATATTGCTCAGGAGGTCGCAACGCGACTAAGCTAAGTAGCCTAGCACGGCGCATGCTAGGTAAATTTATTTTTGTCTTTTCTTATTTTTTGCCTTTTTAATTGGCATTTTGGATTCTACTTTAGGAACTTCAGCCGTTTTTACTGCAACCTTTTTTTCAGGATGAGGCTTTGACCGTTCTTTAAGAATAAATACTGTTGCAAGAGGTGGAATAGTTAAGCTAATAGAGAACGGTTTACCTCGATTTTCAATTTTTTCACATTTGATTTCACCAAAATTACCAACATTACTGCCCATGTAATAGGAGGAGTCTGAATTGAGAACTTCTTTATAGTTTGCTAATTCATTCACCCCAAAGCGGTAATTCTCACGCACGACAGGCGTAAAGTTACTCACAACAATCACACTATCGCCATTTTTAGCTTTACGCTCAAAAGCAAATATAGATTGTGCTGAGTCATCTACAACAAGCCATTCAAAGCCTTCCGGAGAATAATCCAACTCATAAAGCGCAGGATGCTTAGTGTAGAGATGATTCAGATCGCGAACCCAACTGAGTACACCCTTATGCCAACCGCCCATCTCATCACCAAGTAAGTGCCAGTCTAAGCTTTCTTGGAAATTCCACTCACGACCTTGCGCAAATTCGTTCCCCATAAAGAGTAACTTTTTACCAGGGTATCCCCACATATATCCATAATAAGCTCGTAAGTTTGCAAATTTTTGCCAACAGTCCCCAGGCATTTTACCTAGCATAGAACCTTTTCCATGTACAACTTCATCATGAGAAAGTGGTAGCATAAACTGTTCGCTATATTGATAAACCATACCAAAGGTCATCAAATCATGATGATACTGACGGTGGATTGGATCTTTTTGCATATAGCGTAAAGTGTCATTCATCCATCCCATGTTCCATTTATAATTAAACCCTAATCCATTTTGATTCGGAGCGTGAGTGATGCCTGCAAAGGATGTCGATTCCTCGGCAATCGTTGCAACACCTTTTGTTTCTTTTGTCAGCATCACATTGGTATCACGTAAAAAATCAAGAGCTTCTAGATTTTCACGACCGCCATAGCGATTAGGAATCCACTCCCCATCTTTACGTGAATAATCGCGATAGATCATAGAGGCAACTGCATCAACTCGTAGAGCATCAATGCCAAAGCGTTCAATCCAGTAGAGCGCATTACCTGTTAGGTAATTACGAACTTCATTGCGACCATAGTTAAAAATTAGAGTATTCCAGTCTTGATGAAAACCCTCTTTCGGATCTTCATGTTCGTATAAATGTGTGCCATCAAATTTTACTAAGCCATGTTCATCTACTGGAAAGTGCCCAACGACCCAATCTAGAATCACATTGATTCCTGCATCATGTGCTTTTTGGATAAATTTGCGTAGACCATCAGGAGAGCCAAAGCGACTTGTTGGTGCATAGATTCCGGTTGGTTGATAACCCCAAGATCCATCAAATGGAAATTCGGTAATAGGCAATAGTTCAATGTGTGTAAACCCCATTTCTTTGACATAAGGGATTAATTCATTAGCAATTTCTTCATAATTAAGCCAGTAATTATTTTCAAGATTTCTGCGCCAAGATCCTAAATGAACTTCATACACTGAAATAGGTTGATCTGGATCATTAGCTTTACGACGTCCTTCCTCAACTTCAACGATTGCTGGTAATCCTGATGCAACAGAGGCTGTGTCTGGTCGGAATTGTGATGAAAAAGCATAAGGGTCAGATTTCAAACGCAGTTGACCATTGCTATCTAAAATTTCAAATTTATATAGGGAACCTTTTGGAGCATTGGGAATAAAAATATCCCAAATTCCACTTGTTTGATGGAAACGCATTGGATGACGGCGACCATCCCAAAAATTAAAATCACCAACTACAGATACTCGGATGGCATTTGGTGCCCAAAGACTAAAATGGATGCCTCCGACCTCATTTTGTGTAACTGGATGTGCCCCTAATTTTTCATAAGGGCGAGTGTGGCTACCTTCGGAGAGAAGCCAATTATCTAGATCAGATATATGAGATTTAAAACGATAAGGATCTTCGATATCAATTTGAGAATGAGCATAAGAAACGAATAAGCGGTAAGATAAATTGATTGTTTTGCCAACTAATTCAGCAGTGAAGAAACCACGATCATCGACTCTACTCATTTCTATAAGCGGATTAGCATTTGAATCAATTACTTTTACGGAGATTGCTTCAGGTAAGTAGGTGCGGATAATCACGCCATTTTTTGTAGAGTGAATACCTAAAAATGCAAAGGGATCTCGACAAAAACCAGAAGAAATTTGTTCAATAAAAATGGAGTCTTGTTTAGAGTGCTGCTTTGATTGGTTTGTCATTTTGCTCTCCTTGTGCAAATAGTCGTCCAAATATTGTTAGTAATAAAACAAAGTAAACGTTTGCGGAACTATACTAGAAAAAGATTTACAAAACAACTGATAAAATTGATATTAATAATATTTTATAAAAATAAATATTTATTACTTATAAATCAATTGGTTATTTTTATTTAACTTTTAGGCAAAGAAAATTATTTTTTATAAAAAAATATTTTAAGACAAAAAAGAGGAGTGTTTTAAAAGAAATGTAAAAAGAAAAATAGCAGAGAAATGCACAAGAATAATCATTAACCTTCAGTTACCTTCAATAGAGATGCATTTTCGCTAAAAAAACAACATAACGATCTTTTTTTAGTCGGTTAATTTCTTTTTAAAAATAAATGTTTGACACTTGTGTAGAAATCCGTAAAATGCGCCTCGTTGTCAACAACAACAGTCGTTAGTAACAATTCAATGCGGGAATAGCTCAGTTGGTAGAGCACGACCTTGCCAAGGTCGGGGTCGCGAGTTCGAGCCTCGTTTCCCGCTCCAAATTTTCAAATCTAATGGCGTGTTAGCAAAGCGGTTATGCACTGGATTGCAAATCCATGTAGCTCGGTTCGACTCCGGGACACGCCTCCATTGTTTCTTATCATAAGAACTCATAAAAACAAAAATTCTTAGTAAAAACATTTAGTTACTGTAGTTTGAACACTCATAAAAACTCACTGGAATACACTCAAGCAAATAAAAATAGTATGTGCTTTAGTATGTGCTAATTTTATCGTGAGTTAATCCACACTCTTCTAAATAATTCCCCCAAATTTCCATCACCGGAATTCTTTGTCGTAGATATTCGTGTCGATTGTAAGTGGCTTCAAGATCATCATCGATCTTATGTGCTAACACTTTTTCGGCAGTATTTTTTTCTATACCGATATCAGCCAGATAAGTTCGAATAATGGATCTGATGCCGTGAGATGTCAATATGCCGTAATACCCATTTCTTTTTAGGGCATTATTGACTGTTTCACTACTCATTGACTCTTTATGAGGGCGAATATTATGAGCAAAGACAAATGGTGATTTACCACTGAATTTGCGCATTTCTTCTAACACCCAGATTGCCTGCCGACAGAGTGGTACTGTATGCGATCTTTTTTCAGCCACTCTACCTTTCATTTTTTCTTTGGGGATATGCCATAAGCGATTTTCCCAGTCTATCTCACTCCATTCTACACTAACTACTTCCGCAGGGCGAACACCAGTAAGTAGGCTCCAGAAAATAAGTAACTTTGTTTTGTGTAATGTGCGAGAATTGATAATATCTTCAATTAGCTTTGCTACTTTATTTGGCGGAATAGTTGGATTGCTAGTGGAAGGCGTAAAGTGAAATGATTTTCTGGCTTTATGACAATTATGGATCTCAATTAGTCCAGAATTTTCTGCATAATCCATGATTTCAACGACTAGTCTTAACGTTTTCTCTAACGCATTGGTATTACCTCGTTGGTACATTGGATCAACCGTTTTTATCAATATTTTGGAATTAATTTGAGATACTGGTACATTAGCAAGGGTGGGAAAAATGTGATTTTCTAATCTTCGCCAATCTTCATCCATTGTTTTTGTCATAACTATTTTAGATTTTAAGTCGTTTTTCCAACGTATGGCCACGTTTTTAAATGAATTCTCAATATCTTCTATAGTTGCTTGTTCCTGTTGTTTTTGATATTCAAGTGGATCTATATTTTGAGACAATAGGACTTTGTAATCTGTTTTACGTTGTCTTGCTTCTGCAAGAGAGATTTCGGGGAATGTGCCTATTTTTATATCAGTACGTTTTCTTGTGAATGGCTTAATATAAGAAAAACGCCAAGTTTTTGAGCTTGGCGTAATCTTAATAAATAAACCGTCGCCATCACGTAAAATGCCTTCTCTAGCATTTTTAATTTGTTGGATCACTAAAGGTTTGATGATCTTGGCCATAATATACCTCTGTGGTTATGTTTGAGCTTTTCTCAAATTTTCTATATAAGCATCGAGTTCTTCATTAACGAAGAAGACTGAGCGTCCATTCTTAATGGGTTTGGGAAAATCTGCACGATAATATTTATGCTTCGGATTAACCCATCGATCCAATGTGGTTCGGCTAGTACTCAGTTTTTTAACAGCATCTAATCTTGATATAAGTTGCATGATTATTTCTCCAAATAAAAACGCCACCTGTTACAGTGGCGGTTCGATATATTTCCAATGTGTGATTAGCTCTTGGTTTATGTTAAAACACTCCGTAGCCCATTTGCCATTACCTAAATAGCGTGAGACTTTATATTCATCGTAGACCTCAAAATAGAGTAGGATGGGGCGCTTGGGTTCGGGTAAGCCGTTGTTAAGGATTGTTTGCCATTGCATGCATCACCCCTGATATTGCTTGCCCGTCAGCAATTCAATCACCGTAATAACATCTTCTTTTGATTTATACATCATCCGTCCATTTAGCTCATCTTGCCAAATTTCAAATTCTTCTGGGGAAATACGCAGGATTGAATATTTAGCGTTATTACTATTTAGATAATAAGCAACATTAAGCCCTTTAAAAGTTTCAATCGGTTTTGGTAGCGCATTATCAACTTCATCGCCAACTCGCCAACCGCTTCCAAGCTGTGCGTAGCCTGCAATATCTTGCCAGGTATCTGTGTGATCGGCACCTTTATTGAGTATGCGAGATTGCTTAAAGCATTGCATTTCGAGTGATATGCGTTGCTGTGTTGTCAGGTCTTTGCCGTAATCAGCTAAGATTTGGCGGAATTTGCCGTAGATTTCGCAAAATCGGTCGTAACTGCCGTGCTGTTGTTCGCGTTCTTGTAGGATTTGTTGGGTTGTTTTCATTTTTCACCTCTTTTGATAATAAAAAAACCGCTCATTACAAGCGGTTCGTTTAGGTTAAAAGTTTGCGATTTGTTGTCGGTGTGCTTTTGCTTGTTCTGCTTCAAGGGTGAGCAGTGGGGCAAAGCGTGGAATGTCTGCGCCTTCTGCAATACGTGCAACGACTTCTCGTGATAAATCTAAGTCGATGAAGTCACTTGAGAATCGTAGTGCATCTTTTAAGAACGCTGAACCCATTGCTTCGAAAGCAGGGATTAGCGATTTGATAAAGTTATCTTGTTTGTCTGCGCGATACCAGAGTAGCACGAGCCATTCAAGTTCTTTAGCGGTAAAGTTTCGGCTGTACTCTTCGCAACCAAAAGGATTGTTTGCAGGTCTGCCACGTTTTTTTGCAACCGGTGCGATTTGCGGATTTTTTTGCAAATAACTGCCCGTTTTGCGGATTTGCGGTAAGACTTCTTCAAATACCCAGTTTTGAAATTCTACGGCTTCAGCTTTTCGTGATTTGAAAATAATGCGGTAGAGATTAGGTTCGTTGATAAAGGTTAGTTCTTGTTTTCCGCCTTTGGTAAGGGTGTACGTTCTGCGTACCCCCTTTTCATCTAGCATTTCTGAATTTACACGACGTGAATTTTGAATATTCAAAATATCGCATACATCAGCTAAACAAAAGTGTGGTTCATTTTCAAAGAGTTCTACACGAACAGGGAAAGATTTGAAGTTGAATGTTGAGATTTGAGAATTTGACATTTTTTGTACCTTTTGGATTTAAGTAATTAATCCGATCAGTAAGTGGGTGATCGGGGTTCAACTTACCCTCCAAAAGATGGGCGGAACTTATTCAGATGTATTGTATATCGTTCTCTCGCCCCGATCATATCGGATTAAACCTAAATTTTAGGTACAAAAAAACCGCTCTTATATCGGGTGCGGATACCGCTTTTGGAAAGTAAGTGCGGTTATCTTAATCCGAGTTGGCGGTGGTGTCAATATCCCACAGACTGAAATCCCCTTAATGCTGTGTTAGAACAGGGCAAGATCGCACTTTTTTCAAAAATATGATCTAATAGCATCATTATTTATTAACAGAGCAACAAACAATGACCCTATTTGAAATTTTTGATGAATTAGAAGACCCACGCCGAAACATTAACCG
>MQVI01000020.1 GCA_002002485.1 Pasteurellaceae bacterium 15-036681 | reverse complement strand
TTTTATTTTTTTTTTATTTTTTTTTTTTTTTTTTTTTTTTTTTTTTTTATTTTTTTTTTTTTTTTTTTTTTTTTTTTATGATGAGTAGGTTTTAGTCTAGTATTGCTTGATTTGAAATAAAGGGGTTAAAAATTTTTTAATCATGCATCATATATAGGCTAAACAGCAAAAAAACTTAAAAAGACCAGATTGCTGGCAAATCTCAACACCTATTTGTAATTCGTAGATACAAGGGGATTGCTCCCCTAAAGGTGCTGGTACATGCGTAATTATCACAATAGATGGTGGGTAAAGTTATTCTTTACTGAATTTGGCAATAATCTGAAAAATTACACCACATGGGATTTATCTTATGAAAAAATTCATATGTATTTTTAGTGCCGTGTCATTACTAGTGGGTTGTAGCGCTGGCTCTAACTCATTAGAAAAATGGCAAAATTACAAGACTGCACAGCCTCTAAGTCATGAGCAGTTAAAAGAAAATCAAGCACAGGTTGTGTTTTATCAACATGATGATATTCACAAACCAGTACATCTTTATATCAATGGACAATATCAAGGTTCATTATTAAAGAGTAGCTATAGTTCAACCGTTGTGTGTGCTCAACCAGCTAATATTACCGCAACTTTCCATCAAAATGTCTTTAATACTCACTCATCCTCTATTTCACACCCATTCCAAACAGGTGAAACCCTCTATTTGAAACTCAGTACTAACAAACAAGGTGAACCTGTATTCGAAAAGATAGCAGAACAAGATGCCAAAAATGTATTAACTTTACTTAAAGGCAAAGCTACACACACTATCAGTCGTGTAGTTTCACGCAATTGTAAATAACCCAATATCAATAAAGATAAGGAATCATTATGTCGACAACGATTAAAGTGATTAATGCAACACAAGAAGTTGCGAGTTACAATGTTAAAAAGGGCGAAGTGTTAGTTATTCAAGCAGGTAATCAAATAAATTACCAGCTAGTGGATGACGCAACAGGATTTGCACCTCAAGAAATTATTGCTAAGAGACAAGGCAATGATTTAGTGATATTTTTAAATGATGGTGATATGAAAGAAGATATCATCATTAAAGATTATTATGCTCAAGATTCAGCTAATATGCTGGTTGGGCAAAGTGAAAATGGAGAGCTTTATGCGTATGTTCCTCAATCTGGGGAGACCGCAGAAGCGATTAGTCTATTAAGTGAAAATGTGATTGCTACCCAATCTTTAGGTGGTGAACCTGTAGGTGCATTTTGGGCATTTAATCCTTGGTGGTTAGCAGGTCTTTTAGGTGCTGGTTTAGTTGCTGGTCTAGCAGCAAGCGGTGGTTCAAGTGGTAGTTCATCTACGAATAGCCAAAATCCAGGCAATAATCCAGGCAATAATCCAGGTGTCAACCCAGGCAGTAATCCAGGTAGCAACTCTGGAGGTAATTCAGGTCATAACCCAGGCAACACCCCTGGTGGTGGAAGCGATGATCCTGTAAAACCGATTGTATTTGATCCTAACAAAACTAAACATGGCGATGTGGTATTTACGCTTGATCCAAGCCATAAAAAAGCAGAGGTAACTTACACTCCAACTGGCGCAAAAGATCCAGTAAAAGCAACAATTACTCAAGGTGCGGATGGTACTTGGACTTCTGATGATCCTAAAGTTCATGTTGATCCAAAAACGGGTACAGTAACTATCAAAGGTACCGATATTGAAGATAATACACCAGTGACTGTAACAGGCTTTGATGCTGACGGTCGTGCGAGTACGCCAAGTACCACAACATCAGGTGTGGTTGATCCAATTACTTTTGATAAAGATGAAAGCGAAAATGGCGATGTAGTATTCACTGTTGGACCAGATCACAAAACGGTGGAAGTAACTTACACCCCAACAGGGACAGATAAACCTGTCACTGCAACAATTACTAAAGGTGATGATGGTAAATGGACATCTAATGATCCAAAAGTAGAGGTAGATCCAAATACAGGCAAAGTCACTATCAAAGGTTCTAATATCGAAGATAACACGCCTGTAACTGTTGTGGCTTATGATGATGAAGGTCGCCCAAGCAAACCTGAAACAATCACATCAGATTACGATCATGTCACTGAAAATAATATTGATAAAGATAAAACTGCGTCCATTGATTTATCAGGCACAGCGGATGACAATCCTGAAACCTTTACAATTACAGGTAAATCAGAACCAGGTGCAGAAATCACCGTTAAAGATGATAAAGGCAATGTGATTGGTACTGCGACAGCTGATAAAGACGGTAACTACACCGTTGTTGCAACTGAAAAACCAACGAATGACATTAAATCAGGTGACAAATTAACTGTTGAAGCGAAAGTACCAGGCAAATCAGCAAGTAGCGATGAAGTGACTGTACCAGCAGTGACTGAACACCGTGGTGATACCGTTAAACCAACAGAAGCAAAACCAGTACCAAGCACAGAAGATGGTGATGGTAGTGCAACCTTTGAAGTCTCTGAGGATACAACCAAAGTGACAGTAACTTTAACGGATGAAGACGGTAATGAAAAAACAGTTGAAATTACTCGTAATGACGATGGTGATGATGACCCAACAAACGATACTTGGACATCAAATGACCCAAGCGTAGATGTGTCTGGCTCAAAAGGCAACACTGTTGTAATTGACGAAAACAGTGTTGAAGATCACAGTACAGTGAAAGTTGTTCCTGAAGATCAAGCAGGTAACAAAGGCGAAGAGTCATCTGTTGTTGTGGGTAGTGATGAACCAAAATCAAATGAAAATACCCCAAATGCGCCAACATTAACAGCAAACGAAGACGGCAGTGTAACCGTTGGTTTACCTGATAATGCAAAACCAGGTGATACAGTAAAAGTAACCTTTACCGATGAAAAAGGTAAAGAAAACACTGTTACTGCAACTAAACAAGATGATGGCTCTTGGAAAACAGACCCTGCAGTTGATGGCGTTACTGTCGATGGAAACACCATCACATTAGCACCAAATACAGTAGAAGATGGTTCAAAAGTGACCGCTTTCTCTGAAGATAAAGATCAAACAGGTCGCAGCGTCACCGCACAAACTGATGCGAAAATTGACGAAGACAATGTGACTAACACGCCAACAGACATCAAAGTTGTTGCAGTAGATACTTCATCCAATGCAGACACTAACCCAGAACAATTTATCGTAACCGGTAAAGTGGAAGGTGAACCTGCAGGTACTGTTGTGACAATCAAAGACGCAGCAGGCAATATCATTGGTCAAGGCGAAACTGATGCAGATGGTAATTTCCGTATTGTGGCGACAGAAAATCCAAACCACGACATCAAAGAAGGTGAAGTGTTAACTGTTTCTGCAGAAGGTGAAAACAAACGTCCAAGCGATGAAGTTAAAGATGCTTCAACCACAGTTCCGCCGGTGGCAGCTGATAAAACTGGTCACCCTTATGACAGCGTTCCACCAAGTGAGCCAACAGTAACTGTAGGTGAAGATGGTGATAATGATGTGACCATTACTCCACCAAAAGATTTAGTGGAAGGTGATAAAGTTATTGTCACTGTCGTACCAAGTGACAGCACAGATGGTAAACCTGTTACCTTAGAATTTGAAAAACAAGCTGATGGCACATTAAAACCGGCAGATACTAACCCTACCTCACCAAAAGCAACCGTAAACCCAGATGGTACGATCAGCATTCCAAAAGATCAGGTGAAAGACGATACATTGGTTACTGCACAAACTCAAGACGTTGCAGGTCAAACGAGTGATAGCGTATCTGAAAAATCAGGTTTTGATACTGTAACTGAAGAACCATCTATCGAGAGCATTGTTGCGAAAGATACTTCAGCACAAGCGGATAAAAACCCTGAAGAAATTACCATTACTGGTAAAGCGCCTGCAGGTGCTGTTGTGATTGCTAAAGATCCAGAAGGCAATGAAATTGGTCGTACGACAGCTGGTGATGATGGCTCTTATACCATTGTGGCAAAAGAACACGCAGATCACGATTTAGTAACAGGTGATCAAATCACTGTTGTTGCTCAAAAACCAGGTGAAGGCGAAAGCAAACCAGTAACAAAAGAAGTGCCAGAAGTTACCGCACATACAGACACTGTTGCGCCACCACAAGCTGATATTTTAGATCCGCTTGCGAATGGTGATATTCCAGTGAAATTACCTGAAGACGCTAAAGAAGGCGATACTGTTGTTGTCACCATCAAGAAACCAGATGGCACTACAACTGATGTAACCTTGACTTCCGATGGCAAAGACGGCTGGACATCAGATAAACCAGCGGTAATCCCTGATGTAAAAGCAGAGGATAACAACACGGCAACAATT
The DNA here is from genome assembly GCA_002002485.1 of Pasteurellaceae bacterium 15-036681. GTDB lineage: Bacteria > Pseudomonadota > Gammaproteobacteria > Enterobacterales > Pasteurellaceae. The sequence continues at coordinate 36,896 of MQVI01000020.1, read as the reverse complement.
CCAAACGATCAAGCACCTAACGGCACAGAAATCAGCGTAGTGAGTAAAGATGTTGCAGGTAACTCAAGCGAACCAGTAACTGAAAATGTGAATAAACTCACCGAAGTGACAGACACGCCAGAAGTGACTTCAATCAAGGCGATTGATACATCTAGCCCTGCTGATGATAATCCTGAGAAATTTGAAATCACCGTAAAAGTAGAACCAGGTTCTGCGGTTACGATTAAAGATAAAGATGGTAATGTTATTGGCACTGGTGTAGATGACGATGGTGACGGTGTTGTCACTGTAACAGCCACAGAACTTGATGGCAGTGACATTAAATCGGGCGATACTTTAACTGTTGTTGCACAAGCACCGAATAAACTTGAAAGTGAAGCGGCAGATCCAGCAACCACAAAAGTACCAGAAGTTCCAGCTGGAGCAGAAGGTCACCCAGGGGATAAAACTGAACCTACAGCGCCAACTATTGGTGAGCCAACTATCGATAAAGAAACTGGCACTGGCACTGTATCTGTTGAATTACCAAAAGATGCAGAGAAAGGCGACACTGTTACTATTACTGTGACTGATCCAAAAACGGGTGAAAGTAAAGACACCACAGTAACAGCTGATGGTAATGGCGGCTGGACTAAAGAAGATGGTAGCCCAGTTGATGGCGGTAAAGTTGATGTTCCTGTAAAAGAAGGTGATAAAGTCACCGCAGTGACTGAAGATATTGCAGGCAACGAAAGTAAGCCAGCAGAAAAAGACATTGATACAACAACGAATACGGACATCAATACCGAAGATAACGGTGATGTGACAGTTGATCTTGATAAATTAAAACCAGGTGAAGAAATCAAGATTGAAGTGAAAGATCCGACAACAGGTGATGTGACTGGTACGGTTGTGGTGAAAGTAGATGAAGAGGGTAAACCATCGATTGATACTGATCCAACTAAAACCACACTTCCTGATGCAACTATCGATCCAGAAACTGGTGTGGTTACTATTCCAGCAAAAGATGTGAAAGATGATCAAGAAGTAACAGTAACTCGTAAAGATCCTGAAACGAACGAAGAAACCACGAAAACAGAGGTGATCGATAAGCCAACGGATCCAACGCCATTGACTGACGTGAAACTACAAGGTATTGACGACTCTAACCCAGCGGATGATAACCCAGAAGTTGTACATGTAACAGGTACAACAGCACCAAATGCGGAAGTGACCGTAACCGATGAAAAAGGTAACGTGATCGCAACAGGCAAAGCAGATGAAAATGGTAAGATTGATTTCACCTTTACTGAACCAGCAGGCACAGATCTAAAAGGTGGTGAGCAATTAACCGTTACTGCTAAAGCGGCTGATAAAGCACCAAGTGCACCAGTACAAGAGGAATTAGCGAAACCTGTAGCAGGTAACCCTGATCACCACACTGGAGATAATGTTGCGCCTGAAGCACCTACTGTAGAGGTTGAAAAAGATGGCGATGTGACAGTGACTATTACCGATCCAAAACCAGGTGATACAACCGTTGTTAACATTGACGATCCAAACAAACCAAATAATCCTGATGCAACAGTGACTGTCACTATTGGTGAAGATGGCAAACCAAAAGTGGACGATCCAAATGGCACAGGAGCGGTTGCGACAGTGGATGATGAAGGCAATGTTGTTGTGACTATTCCTAACGATAGCGTACCAGATGGTAGCACCGTTGATGCAACAACAACTGACAATGCAGGTAATCCGTCTAATCCGGCAACAGAAACTGTAGATAAACCAACAACAACGACTGCGACACCAACTGAAGTGAAAGTTGAAGCATTTGATACTTCAAACCCAGCGGATAACACCCCTGAGTTATTAAAAGTAACAGGTAAATCAACTGAACCAGATGGCACAAAAGTCTTTGTGAAAGACGCTGATGGTAAAGTGATCGGTGAAGGTACTGTACAAAATGGCGAATTTACAATTGATGTGAATGTAGATGGCTTAGGCATTACTAAAGACACACCATTACAAGTGACTGCACAGGCAGATGACAAACTAGAAAGTCAACCTGCGGCAGATGTTACTGTGCCTGCAATTCCAGCGGACGCAGCACATCACACTGGTGATCACCAAGCGCCAGACGCACCAGTATTAGAAGCAAGCCCAACAGATGGCTCAGTGAAAGTACATCTTCCTGATAATGCAAACCCAGGTGATAAAGTTGAAGTCACATTCACTAATGAAGATGGTGAAAAAGAGACTGTCACTTTAACTAAACAGCCAAATGGCGGTTGGACTTCTGATAAACCTGAGATTATTGCAGACGTACAAAAAGAAGACAGCGTTGCAGTAATTCCTGAAAACCAAGTAAAAGATGGTGAGGAAGTTAACGCGAAATCGATTGATGGCATTATTGGTACAGAGCAAAATGCGGCTGACCCAGTTAATGCTGGCAGTGATGCGAAAACAATGACACCAGTAATTGAAGCAATTACTGCAGGAGATACCTCAGCACAAGCGGATACAAATCCTGAAGTTGTGACTATCACAGGTAAAACAGACCCTAATGCAGAAGTAACCGTATACAAAGATGGTAAACCAATTGGTACAGCAGTAGCAGGACCAGATGGTACTTTCAAAGTTGAGATTACCGAAGGCAATGTTGATCTGTTAAATGAAAAAGATAGTATTACTGTAGATGCAAAAGCACCAGGTAAACAACCTAGTGATGTAGCAACAACAGAAGTGCCAGAAGTATCATCACACACAGATAAAGTTAACCCTGAAGCACCAACTATTGTGCCAAATAGTGATGTGAAAGGTGATGGTAGCTTGAAATTAACATTACCTAAAGATAATGCCGATAGCACTAACCCACCAGTGGAAGGCGACAAAGTTGAAGTTAAATTCAAACTTGATCCTGACTTTGCTAAGGCTAATCCAGACGTTAAATTGCCTACACCTGATGCAGATGGCTTTGTCACCGTTGAATTAGTACGTGATAAAGACGGCAACTGGGTATCATCGCATCCTGAATTAATACCAACAGCGAAAGGCGATGGTAGTTCAGTGATTATTGATGAAAATGTTGTTGCAGACCAAACACCAGTCACAGTGAAAACTGTTGATGTGGCAGGTAATGAAAGTCCTGTTGGTAAAGAGCAAACTGTTGAAAAAGCGCCTTATGACGAAGTGACTCAAGCAGTGACTAAGGTTGAAGTCGCAGTGGTAGACAACGGTGCACAAGCAAGCTCAGACCCTGATAAAGCAACAGTAACTGGTACTTTATTAGATAAAGACGGTAAACCTGAAGTTGGCGCAACTGTGACCATCAAAGACAAAGATGGCAACGTATTAGCAACAGGCACAACGAACGATAAAGGTGAATTCAATATCCCTATCGAAGAACAGCCTAAAGACGCGGCTAACCCAATCACAAAACCTGATGGTAATGGTACAGTGCCTGCAGACTATATTACTGCAGATATGCCATTAACTATTGTGGCAAAAGCTGCGGATAAAGCAGAAGGTACTTCAGTTGCTCAAACAGTACCAGCGGTTGAGCCGAAAGAGGGGGCAACAGAAGCGGATATTAAAGCGTTACACCCGAATGATACTACTGCACCAGAAGCGCCAGTAATTTCTACGGCTAACAATGACAATGCGACCAATTCTGAGCAACAAGATGGTTCAGTGACGATCACATTCCCAAGTGCAACCACGGATAAACCTGATGTAGCAGGCGATACTGCGGCAGCAGGCGATGTAGTGACGATCGGTTTCAAAGATGAATCAGGCACACCTCAAACTATTGCTTACAAACACGAAGGTGGTGATGTTTGGATTCAAATCGATCCAGACACAGGTGCACCATTGGCAGCAGATTCACCAAATTACATTGCACCAGTGAAAGCACAAGATGGTTCAGTGAGCGTAACATTGCCAGAAGATAAAGTGAAAGATGGCGAAGATGTAACTGCAACGATCAAAGACATTGTAGGTAATACAGCGTCAAGTACAGCTGTTAAAGCACCATTTGATGAAAAAACAGATACACCAGTACTTGAATCGATCAAAGCTTACACTACAGATGCGGATGCTGATGCGGAAAAATTAGTGATTAGCGGTACATCGACAGAAGCTGATGGTACGGTGATTACCTTACTCGATGCGGCAGGTAAACCAATTAATGGTAAAGATGGCAATCCAATCACAACAACAGTGAAAGAGGGTAAATTCACCTTTACTTTAACCACAGATCCAAATGTGGAAGGTACACAGGTAACTGCATTACCAGCGAAAGATGACAAACTTAAAGTTCAAGCGCAGGCAGTCGATACTAAAGGTGAACCAACGGAAGCAGTAAGTTTACCGTCGAATGAAATCGCTGTGCAGGATGTTGCTAAAGCAGCAAAACCAGAGCTATTTGCTGGTAAAGATGATGCATTAGCAGGCAATGTAGAAAATGCTGGCGATGTTGTTATCAAACCGGGTGCAGGTAATGATTCAGTAGAAGTGACACTTAAGAAAGATGGGGTAACCTATAAAGTGACCTTCACTAAAGACACTGATGGCAACTGGATACCAAGCTCTGCAGATGTGATTGAAACAGTAACAACTAAACCAGAAAATGGTGATCCAGTTGTTGTATCTCAACCTCGCCCTGCAACAGCTGAAGAGCTACAAGCGATTAAAGATGGTGTAGTGGGTACAGCAGATAAGATTACCTTAAAAGCAGATTTAGTTGATGACAACGAACCTGTTACAGTGGTTGGTAAAGAGGCTGGATTACTTGATTCAGATTCTGATGCTGGTACACCACTTGCAGCAGATCCAACACCTTTAACAGTCGAACTACCTAAATTTACGGCTGGTGAAGACGGCTCTGAAATGCAAGGTGGCGCAGTCATCGAACCAGGTTCAGATAACGTGAAAATGGAAATCAGCTTTAAAGCGGAAGATACGGCAAATTCACCAGTAACAATCACCTTAGAGAAACGCCCAGATGGCACTTGGACCTATAAAGTTGAAGCGCCGGCGCTAAGTGGTGCAGATAAAGAGAAATTACTCTCTAATATCGAAGTTGATCCAAATGGTAAAGTTACCTTAAAACCTGATGCGATACTAGACGAAGAGCATGTAACGGTTAAAGGTTTTGACGCAATGGGTAATGAGTCTAAAGACGCTGGCGGCGATGTATTGAAGGACCGTGCAGATGAATTACCACAAAGCCCAACCGTGACCGCAGCTGCGAAAGGTGAAATGTTTGCACAACCAGGTGATAACAATACATCATTCAAGGTTGAATATACCAAACCAGATGGTTCGACAGGTGTTATTGAACTCGAGAAGAAAGATGGACAATGGTTACCGAAAGGTTATACACCGACATCTAATCCTGATGGCTCTCCTGCGCCAATGCCAGAATTGGACTATGAGTTAAATACCGGAACAGGTGGTGTTACTTTCTTAGCCTCAACGAAAACAGGTGAAAATACAGTCACTGCGACTGGCTCACTGAACAACATTGACGCAGTAACAAAAGGTGAAGCAATATTTGATACCACACCTAATACAGCAGATGCACCAAATGTTGAATTAAGTGGTACCGATGTAATTGTAAGACCAGGGGATGACAACACCACATTAACGGTGAAATATAATCCTGAGGGCTCACAAGATGACGTTAATGATCCGAAAGCGAGTATCGTCCTTGAATTTAATAAAGAAAGAGGCGTATGGGAGTCAAAAGGCGACCTACCTCAAGGTGTTAAATTGGATGAAAAAACCGGCGCATTAACCTTACCGCACACAGCTGTACAAGATGGTGGTAAAGTTGTTGCTGAGGGTGCAAATGATAAAGCAGTCGTTGCAACTTCAAACGATAATGTTCATTCGCCAGTGATTAATGATCACAGTGCTGATAAAGCTGACGCACCAGTTGTTACACCAAATGATGATGGTAGTGTCACGATCAGCAAAGGTGGTGATAACGAACGCTTTACCGTAAGCTTTGTGAAAGAAGAGGATGATAAAGGTTCATCAACTGATACAGCTAATAGCAGTATCACAGCAGTTAAAAACCCACAAGGTGAATGGACGTTAGTAGATAGCAATGGCTTGCCAGTGTCTGCTTCTGTGGCAACGATTGACAAAGACAACGGTACTGTAACACTTCAAGCAACAGCGGTTGAAGGTGGTACTACAGTGAAAGCTGTGGGTACGGACGCATACAACAATACTGCAGAACATACTGGTGTAGCTAACGCTAATGCAGGAGCGAGTGTGCCTGCGCCTGTAGCAGGTGTGCCTGTGTTTACAAACACGGCTGTTGGTGAAGTTCATATCGATCCGAAAGGCAATAAATACATCGAATTCATTGCCCCAGTTAAAACGGATAATGGACCTGACGCTTCTTATGAGTATGAATCAACAGCAGATAGATATAAATGGACGTTCTCGTATGATGATTCAGCTAAAAAATGGATCCCTACTGGAGGTCGTTTAGATCCAGAAATGGTTTCTACGGATTCAAATGGAAATCTTGTTATCACCACTAAACTTGATGATAACTATGATGGAGTATTGATTAGTGCAATTCCAAGCTTAATGAATAACCCAGATTACAAGGCAGCTGCAAAACTAACCGATATTAAATATGGTACAAATCCAGATGGTTCAGATGCAAAAGCAATGATTAACCCATTTGAATTGTGGACAGTTGATAGTGCTACTAAACCAGATACTATCGTTGAGCCTGTATTTGGTCATGTGACAAATGATACAGGTGAATTTGTACCGGGTGCATTTACACTCAAAATGCCAGAAGGTAAAGACGGAGATGTATTTAAGTTCAATTTTAACCTTGGATTAGATCCTAAGGGTAATAACTTCCGCTATATCTCTGATATAGAAGCAACTTTCACTAAGGTGAATGGTGTTTGGCAACACAGCTTTAAATCGGTTTCTACAGGACAAGAGGGTGCAACAAGGTTCCCTGATGATTCTCCTGCTGACACATTCCTTGTAGTCACTGATCAAGATGGTGTGTACACAATTAAGGGTAAAGAAGTAGAAATCCCGTATGGTAATAGTGGTACTATTGTAACTCCATATTTACTTTCAAAAGTGAAAACCGGAGAGATTATCAATGACCCGATTTATACTCGTCCGGGAATGGATCCACACCAATTGCCAGACTTTAACTTAATTGGTCAAGATGGAACTGCTCAGCCTAATCCACATTATGAAGGTTCTGACACACCAACAGAGACAGCAGGTATTGATGAACTGGCAGATCCGCTTATTGTGAAAAAACCATTAGGCGATCCTGATCAAGGTGGCATGACCGTATCTTTAGACCCTAATGATCCAAATGTGGCTAAAGCGGATACATTAACGGTGAATTACACCAACGAAAATAATGTGGCTCGTACCTTAGTTGCGAAAAAAGATCCAACAAGTGGTAAATGGGCATTTGAAAAAGCGCCTGCAGATGCGGATATCAGTATTGCAGAAGATGGTACTATCACCTTCGGGCACGATGCGTTACTTGACTACAGTAAAGTGACTGCAACCGTGAGCGGAGCAGATGTTGTACCAGCCTCAAAAACTGAGGAAGCAGATAAAGATCCGTTACCTGAGTACATCAAGAACCATACTTCTGCGGTTGTTGTACCTGAAGATGTGTTTGTTTATGAGAACCAATCATCTTCACAAGGTATGAACACCTTAATCAACTACGCAAAAGGTTGGAATGGATTACCTGCACATGGTGAATACTTAAATCCAAAAGATAATGGAGTAACCTCAATCGATAACAACGGTGTGGATTACACTATTAATTTAACCAAAGAGGAAGGAACCGATAACGATAAACAGTTTATTATCGTAGAGAAATCTTTTGGACGCTCACCAACAGGCGGTGTCAATGACCATAACGTTATCTTAAATATGGGCGATGGTGGCGATACCTTAGTGATTGGTAATAACCTAGGTTATTATGCTCCTGCGAGCGATAGCTCTACCTATAACCGCAATAGTTATATTGATATGGGTAAAGGCGATGACTTATTAGTGGTAGGGGGGTCTAACTACGACTTCGATGTCTCTCGCAATAAAGATGCATTTAATGGTATTGGCATTGTTCATTCACCAGATGATTCAAGAAAGGATGCTGACAATGATGTGGGTGAAGAACTTGTTAACCTTAAAAAGATTGCTTGGGCAGATAAAGACGGTGGTATTATTAACCATGCTGTAGTCAGAATGGGTGAGGGCGATGACACCTTATTAGTTCTCGGCTCATCAAATAACACCGCAACTCGTTTAGCGATCAGAGATTCGTTTATTGATTTAGGTAATGGTAATAACCAATTAGAAGTTTCGGATTATACTGTTCACTTCAATAACCTATATCAACAACGTCGTGGTGAAATTGGTGATAATACCTTTATTACCGCTGGTGATAACAGTAACAACTATGTCAAAGCACACCGTATTGGTGGTGGCTCATCAATTGTGTTGAAAGACGGTAAAGATTACGTTGAATTTAACGATGTGATGGACGCTACAATCAACACTGGTGCTGGCGATGATACAGTGAGAGTAAAAGATGAACTGCAAGGTTCAACGATCTTACTTGGCGATGGTAATGATACTTTCGAATTTGGTGGTTACTACTTAGGTGCGAAAGTGCTTTCCGGTGGTGCAGGTATTGATACCTTAAAATTCTATGGTAACCCAGATGGCTCTGGTTATGGTATTACCAACGGTTCAATGGCAAATGTCAAAGGCTTTGAAATCATCCAAATGGGTGCAGGCAAAGTGTTAGATATCACCTATGACCAGCTAGCAAGCGATACAAGCCGTACAGGTCCGTTAAAAATCCAGAAATTAGGTCAATATACTGATAAAGATTTCGGTGCAATTGACTTGGGTAGCAACAACTGGAATAGCGATGCCTTTAATGGCAAAGGTAAAGCGAACTTTGATGCTTGGGGTTCAAAAGATGGTAACTCTAAATGGGTTAAAGGTGCAGCTGTAGTTGAAGATGATAAAACTTATGATGTTTATCATTATGAAAGCGCCTCTAATACTCTTAATGATGTATGGATTGAAAGAGGTATTGAAGTTATCTAACCTATCGTGAGATAGCTAAATACTAAAAGAACGAAAGTGCGGTCTAATGGCCGCACTTTTTTTGTAGTTTTCAACAAATAATTAAAATTTATCCTAAACTCAAAACTCAGAGTATAATGTTACCCATAACTTGATCATTCTCCCTTTTAAGGAAAGCATTTTGAACAATAACCTATTTATTATCGACTCACATTGCCATTTAGACTCATTAGATTATGAAACTCGCCACAAAGATGTGGATGAAGTGATCGATAACGCAAAAGCACGCGGAGTACAGCATCTTATTTCAATTTGTACTACCGTAGGTCGCTTTGAAAATATGAAAAATTTAACGGCACATCGCCCAGAAGTATCACTTTCTTGTGGTGTTCACCCATTAAATGTGGAAGATGAGCCATTTGATTACGACAAATTAATGGAATATGTGCAAGATCCACGCGTGGTAGCGGTAGGGGAAACGGGTTTAGATTATCACTACACCCCAGAAACAAAAGCGTTACAACAATCACTGTTCGAACAACAAATTGCGATAGCGAATATCGTGAATAAACCGTTAGTGGTTCATACCCGTTCAGCACGTGAAGATACCATGCAATTTTTGGAAAAAGGTAATGCAGATAAGTGCGGTGGTGTGTTACATTGCTTTACGGAAGACTGGAATATGGCAAAACGTGCACTAGATCTCGGATTTTATATCTCAATTTCGGGTATCATTACCTTCCGTAATGCCGAAGAGTTACGTGATGTGGTTCGCCAAGTGCCGTTAGACCGTTTATTAGTGGAAACGGACTCACCATATCTTGCGCCGATTCCATACCGTGGTAAACCGAATCAACCTGCGTATGTGCGTGAAGTCTGTGAATATCTAGCGACTTTAAAAGGTGTTTCAACAGAAGAACTAGCGCGAATTACCACGCAAAATGTACAGAATTTATTTAAAGTAAAACTATAAGGAACAAATTATGAGAGCTATGTTTAAATACTTCCTCATTTTAGTGATGTTATCGCTCCATATCGTCTTAGTGGGTGCGGTAAACTATGCCATGCCAAGCTACGAAACCACAATGGTAACAGGTATGGAAGTACGTCGTATGGATAAAGATGGCGTAATCAGTAAATCAAACCCTGCGGACGGTGAAGTGCGTGATGTCTATTTCCTATTTACTGAACACCCTGACACTAAAAAAGTGATGGTATATCGTAATGAAGATACTGGCTGGGGATTACCGCCGTACTTCAAATTTGGTTCAGCAGATATTCAAGCTAAAGCACAGGCTTATGCAAATGAAAAGCAAATGGTTGAAATCAAATACTACGGCTGGCGCATTAACTGGATGAATGAATTCCGTAATATCGTTTCAATCAAACCGCTTGCGGAAGGGCAAGGTCAGTCAAACCCGTGGTTTAGCTATATTATCTATGCGTTTTTCGCATTAACTTTCTTCTTATCAGTTCAGCTAATTCGTGGCTGGTTTGATAGTTCTAAGTAAAACTATTTTTATGTGTCCTAGGGCTAATGCCCTAGGTTACGCATAAGTAAGCTCCTCTGGAGCTACGGAGTAGCTCATTAATACCTAACCCACGGCGTGAAGCCATGGGAAAAATATCATCCCACTCTAAATAAATTAACCTATGACCACCTACTTTATTGCCGATCTTCATCTTAACGAAAGCCAACCTGAAATTACCGAGCTATTTTTGCAATTTATGGCGGAGAAAGCCCCGCTTGCAAATGCGGTTTATATTTTGGGGGATCTGTTTGATTTTTGGATTGGCGATGATGAACAGTCGGAATTGATTGATAAAGTAAAAACCGCAATCAAAACGCTGACCGAAAAGGGTATTCCTTGTTATTTTATTTGTGGTAACAGAGATTTTCTAATCGGCAAGCGCTTTGCACGAGAAACGGGGCTAACCTTATTGTCTGATTATCAACAGATTGATTTATATGGTAAAAAAACCTTGATTTGTCATGGCGATACGCTCTGTATTGATGATGTCAAATATCAGCAATTCCGTAAGAAAGTACACCAAAAATGGCGCCAATGGCTCTTTCTCTGTTTGCCGTTATCGTTACGAATTAAAATCGCCCAAAAAATTCGAGCGAAAAGCCGAGCGGATAAGCAGTCTAAATCCGCGGAGATTATGGATGTAAACCCACAATTTACCGCTGAAATTGTGAAACAAAACCAAGCCGAGTGGCTGATTCATGGTCATACTCATCGACAAGCGGTACATATTGAGCAAAATTTTACGAGAATCGTCTTAGGCGATTGGGGAGCGACTGCATCGATATTAGCGGTGAGCGCAGATAGTTTTGAATTTAATGAGAAACGTTAATTTCTCCGATATTGAAATTTATGTTAATTTGAAATAATATTAAGAATAATTCTCAATATTAAATTAACTGGTTCGATATGAAATTAATCTATATTACTCTAGCCTTTCTTTTTATCGGGCTAGGTTTAGTAGGTGTTGTAGTGCCAGGATTACCCACAACGCCTTTTTTATTACTGGCACTCTACTTTTTTGGTAAAAGCTCCGAACGCTTGTACAACTGGTTTGTTGGCACAAAACTCTATGATAAATATTTGAAAGAGTATGATCGTAATCGAGCAATGACGATGAAGCAAAAAATTACGATTCTGGCGATTGCTGCGCCATTTTGTATTTTTTCGTTTTTAGTTATGCCTAATTTTTGGGGGCGCTTAGTTCTCGTTTTGGTCGTGATTCTTCAATATTATTATTTCTTTTTTAAGATTAAGACACTCCGTGAAAATTATGAGGGATAATTACCTCTGCCAAATCTCCCCCTACCCCTCTTTGCTAAAGAGGGGAATTATTCTGATAAGGATTAACTATTTAAGACTATTAAATCATATTAATTTTCCTCCGTTCTTAATTTACTCGAGATCTCAGTCCCCCTCTTTAGAAAAGAGGGGATAGGGGAGATTTGACAGAAGGTAAAACGAAGAAAGTAATTTATATATCCCATAACCATCCAAAATAACCCTTTAGAAAATCCCCCCTTCATTGTAGAATGACAAGCTGTTTTATTTGCAAATAAATTTGAAAAAATGACCGCTTGTTTAAATAAAGAAACTCTCAAAATCGGTTTGGTTTCGGTATCAGACCGCGCATCTCAAGGTGTTTATAACGATCAAGGCATCCCTGAATTACAGGCTTGGCTTGAGTCAGCTCTTACTCAATCTTTTGAAATCGAAACGCGTTTAATTCCTGATGAACAGCCTATTATTGAACAGACTTTAATTGAGCTAGTTGATAATTGCGCTTGTCATTTAGTATTGACTACTGGCGGAACAGGCCCAGCAAAACGTGATGTAACTCCTGATGCGACTCTTGCTGTCGCACACCGTGAAATGCCTGGTTTTGGAGAGCAGATGCGCCAAGTGAGCCTTCATTTTGTGCCAACAGCTATTCTTTCACGCCAAGTAGGTGTTATTCGCCATGATTCGTTAATTCTAAATTTACCAGGGCAACCAAAAGCGATTAAAGAGACTTTAGAAGGCGTGAAAGATCGCGATGGGAAAGTGTTAGTTCGTGGTATTTTCAGTGCAGTTCCCTACTGTTTACAGCTTTTAAGCGATATTTATATTGATACAAATCCTGAAGTTTGTGAAAGCTTTAGACCGAAATCGGCAAGAAGATAAAGGTAATGTTATGAAGAAAATCGAAGCAATTATTAAACCCTTTAAATTAGATGATGTCCGAGAAGCGTTAACTGACGTAGGTATTCAAGGCATGACCGTGACTGAAGTGAAAGGTTTTGGTCGTCAAAAAGGGCATACGGAGCTTTATCGTGGCGCAGAATATGCCATTGATTTCCTACCTAAAGTGAAGTTAGAAGTGATCGTAACCGATGAGCAAGTGGATGAGTGTATTGAAACTATTATTGAAACAGCTCAAACGGGTAAAATCGGTGATGGTAAAATCTTCGTTTATGATGTGGAGCGTGTAATCCGTATCCGTACGGGCGAAGAGAACGAAGATGCTATTTAGGTTAGCGGACACGAGCATCGTGTCCCTACGTTCTTTCTACAAATAATGCTCATATGTAGGGACAGGTTGCGCGTGTCCGTAAACAAATAAGGAAAATATGAAACAAACTGGTATTAAATGGCTTTGGCTTAGTCTAATCACTATTATTGTGGATCTTTGGACAAAATATATTGTGGTACAAAACTTTCAGCTTTATGAAAGTGTAAATGTATTGCCGATTTTTAACTTAACTTATGCGCGTAACTATGGGGCAGCATTTAGCTTTTTGGCGGATCACTCTGGCTGGCAGAAATTCTTTTTCTTAGGACTAGCGATTGTGATTTCTATCGCATTAGTGGTAATGCTATTTAAAAACAAAGCAGAATTAAAATTACAAAATTGTGCCTATGCGTTAATTATTGGCGGTGCAATTGGTAATGCAATTGATCGAGCTTACCATGGCTATGTGGTTGATTTTTTTGATTTCTATTGGGATATTTACCATTATCCTGTATTTAATGTTGCCGATATCGGTATTGTGGTAGGTGCAGGTTTATTAATTTTAGAATCGTTGTTAGAGCACCGTAAAACAAAAAAGAAGAGTGATTAATTGATGAATATTATTTTAGCTAATCCGCGCGGTTTTTGCGCGGGGGTGGATCGTGCGATTTCAATTGTTGAACTTGCTTTAGAAATTCATGGTGCGCCGATTTATGTGCGCCATGAAGTAGTACATAACCGCTTTGTGGTTGATGGCTTAAAAGCGAAAGGCGCGATTTTTGTTGAAGAATTAGATGAAGTGCCAGATGGTGCTATCGTGATTTTCTCGGCACATGGCGTTTCACAAGCGGTTCGCCAAGAAGCAAAAAATCGTGAATTAAAAGTATTTGATGCAACTTGCCCATTAGTAACTAAAGTTCACATGCAAGTGGCACGCGCAAGCAAAAAAGGCACAAAAGCGATTTTAATCGGACACGAAGGTCACCCAGAAGTTGTCGGCACAATGGGGCAGTATGACAACGAAAAAGGCGGTATTTTCTTAGTTGAAGATGTGGAAGATATTGCCAAACTGGCATTGAAAGATGGCGAAGATTTGACCTTTATGACCCAAACCACACTTTCGATTGATGATACAATCGATGTTATTGAAGCGTTAAAGCAGAAATATCCTGCGATTCAAGGCCCACGTAAAAATGATATTTGCTACGCAACAACCAACCGTCAGCAAGCGGTACGTGAGTTAGCCAAACAAGCACAATTAGTGTTAGTAGTGGGCTCAAAAAATTCATCAAACTCTAATCGTCTCGCGGAATTAGCGTCTCGCATGGGCACGCCTTCACGCTTAATTGATGGCCCACAGGATATTGACCCAAGCTGGTTAGAAGGTGTAACAACCATTGGAATTACCGCTGGGGCTTCTGCGCCGGAAGTATTGGTTCAGTCGGTTGTTGAACACTTAAAAACTTTAGGTGTAACAGAAGTGAATGAATTGGCTGGTATCGAAGAGAACACCGTTTTTGAAGTGCCAAGAGAGCTTCGTATCACGGAGGTTAATTAATGAATCGTTTTAAAATTGAATGGGAATGTCGTCGCGGTATGCGTGAGTTAGATAAAATGATTATGCCATTTTATCAAAACCACTTTGATAGCTTAACAGAAGCACAGCAAACAACTTTTGTGGAGATGTTAGGTTACACAGATCCTGAACTATTCCGTTGGTTTATGAATCAACTCCCTGCGCCAACGTCAGAATTACAAGCAATGGTTGATTTAATTCGTTCAAAATTGGATTACTAATCTCGATTTTTCGTTGATTAAAATAAAAAAAGTTCTATGTTTGTTAACTTAGAACTTTTTTGGTCAATTTTTTTGTAAAGTTGATTATAAATCAAACTAATATGCATCAAAGTTGATTGGATAGTTTTCCAACCTATATTAAAATGTGTGCTTTTCTATATCTGGGATTTTCCCATTCACTTTTAACCGCAGAGAACTTAACATGAACTCAAACCGTAGTTTACTGATTATGGGCTTGTTTCTTGTGTCGTTTCTGATTTTTACACAATGGAAACAAGATTTCGATCCTGAGATCCAAGCGCAAAAAGCAGCCGCACAAGCACAGCAACAAGTTGCAACTCAATCGAGCGATGTACCCGCTTCTTCTAATCCTAATTCGCCTATTAGTGATCAAGCTAGTAAAGGTAAAACAATCACTATTGAAAGTGATGTTTTACGTTTAACTATTGATACGCTTGGCGGTGATGTTATTGATTCTGATCTATTAAAACATAGCGCAGAATTACACTCAGATACGCCATTTGGACTATTACAAGAAGGAAACATTACTTATACCGCTCAAAGTGGTTTAGTGGGTAAAAACGGTATCGACACGACAGCAGGTCGTGCACAATACCAAGTATCTGCAGACAGCTTCAAATTAGCAGAAGGTCAAGATGAATTAGTTGTCCCATTTGTATTTGAAAAAGATGGCGTAACTTATACTAAAACTTTCACTGTAAAACGTGGTAGCTACAATATTGCTGTAAATTATTTAATTAACAACCAAAGTGCAGAAGCAATTGAAGTTCAGCCTTATGGTCAGTTAAAACATACAGTTATTGAAAGCTCAGGCAACTTTGCAATGCCAACTTATACTGGTGGCGCTTATTCATCTTCAGAAGTAAACTATAAAAAATATGGTTTTGATGAGATGGCGAAAGCAAATCTTTCAATTGATACAAAAGCAGGTTGGGCTGCGGTATTACAGCACTATTTCGTGTCAGCATGGATCCCAAACCAAGATGCAGATAACAATATCTACACGCGTACTGCGAATGGCGTAGCAACTATCGGTTACCGTGGGCCTGTAACAACTGTTGCGCCTAACAGCGAAGCAACAATTACCAGTAACTTATGGACTGGTCCAAAAGATCAAAAAGCAATGGGCGAAGCAGCAAATAACTTCGACTTAACCGTGGATTACGGTTGGGCATGGTTTATTGCTAAACCACTATTCTGGTTATTGACGAATATTCAGAAAATTGTGATCAACTGGGGTTTAGCGATTATCTGTGTAACGATTGTGGTTAAAACAATTCTTTACCCATTAACCAAAGCACAATATACCTCAATGGCAAAAATGCGTATGTTGCAGCCACGCATTCAAGAAATGCGTGAACGTTTCGGTGAAGACCGTCAGCGTATGAGCCAAGAGATGATGAAGTTATACAAAGAAGAGAAAGTAAACCCAATGGGTGGTTGCTTACCAATTCTTCTTCAAATGCCAATTTTCATCGCATTATATTGGACATTTATGGAAGCGGTGGAATTACGCCACGCACCATTCTTTGCATGGATTCAAGACTTATCAGCACAAGACCCATACTACATTCTTCCATTATTAATGGGTGGTTCGATGTTCTTAATGCAAAAAATGTCACCAACGCCAGTTGCTGATCCTATGCAACAAAAAGTGATGAACTTTATGCCAGTGATGTTTACCGTATTCTTCTTATGGTTCCCATCAGGTCTAGTACTTTATTGGTTAACTTCTAATATCATTACGATTGTTCAGCAGTGGTTAATCTATCGTAACCTAGAGAAAAAAGGCTTACACTCTCGTGCAAAATAGGCTGAGTAGTTAAAATAGAACCTGCGTTATTGTAGAATAGCGCAGGTTTTTTTATTTATATCTATCAGGTAATTTTAATGACAACTCTTTGCCCTTGCCAATCTAACCAACCCTATGCCAACTGCTGCGAACCTTTCCATAATGGTACCGCTTTGCCTGAAACAGCCGAGCAACTAATGCGATCTCGCTATGCGGCTTATACCCAAGTGAATATCCCCTATATTGTGGCAACCACAGTACCTAACCAACAGCAATACTTAGACCAACAAGCAATGGCAGAATGGGGGGAGACAACTCAATGGGCAGGGTTAGAAATTGTGGCGCATAAGCCGAATATCAGTAAAATCCATAGTACTGTAGAATTTAAGGCATTCTTTCAAACAGAAGAAGGTATAAAAGCACATCATGAGCTTTCGCTATTTGTGAAGATTGATGGTCGTTGGTATTTTGTTGATCCAACTGTGTCGCTACCAACCCAAAAACAGCCGTGTGTTTGTGGTTCTGGGAAAAAGTTTAAGCATTGTTGTGGGATTATTTGATAACCTTGAAATGTGTGTCGAAAAGACATACAATAGAAACAGGTCGAGGCAAGTTGCGATCTTACCTCTTCCTAGCCGTTAAGCTAATTTAGTTATAACTGTAATAAGTACATCTAGTATAGCGAATACTTTAGTACCTACTACAACTGCTAGAGTTGCGACTAGCAATATCAGAGTAATAATTTCTGATGTTTTCACATAAATCACCTCCTTAGTGCTATAAAGACTAAGCGACTAGGCAATGTGCTACGGCAAATAACACATTGCATCGCCCGATAGCACGAACGGAAGTATAGCATTAAAAAACCGCCGACTGGCGGTTTTTTGTTATTAATTATGTTGTTTTTTACAGTTGGCGTCTCTTTTCAACGTTTCTATTAGCTCTCGCAACAAAGATAATTCTCTTTGTTGAGTTTCAATAATATTTTCTTTGTGAGATATGATTTCATCTTTATGGGCTAACATTAGCTGCAAAGAGTGTATTTCACTTTCCAAATTGCTATTTCCCAATGAAATAACCGAATAATTCAATGTGTGATCAGAGTGAGTAACAGAAAATCTCCCTTCTTCACCATAACTTAATAATTCACACACATCCATATCAAATATTTCAGATATTTGTTCTAAACGAGGCAAATTTGATCGTGTTTCACCTCTTTCAATTTTTGCATAGCCTTTAGTTGACATACTTAGTTTATTAGCCATTTCTTCCTGTGACCATTGACGAGATTCTCTCAATAGACGCAATTTTTCATTTACTTTCATAGAACACCACAAATAAGGGATATTGGATACTTTTTAGGGTTGTAAAGGATATCTTTTGTGGATTGTAGCATAATCTGTTCAATATTTATAATATAAGCTCATTTCAATCTTACAAGAAGGAATTTTTATGAATTGGTATCTAGAAGTGTTAAAAAAATATGCAACATTTACAGGAAGAGCAAGACGAAAAGAATATTGGTTCTTCATGTTGTTTAATATGATTGCAAGTATTGTTTTATCAGTCATTGATGTTGCTATTGGAACGATCGACTATCAAAGCGGATTAGGCATAATTAGCGGTATTTATACTCTTGCAGTATTTATTCCTAGTCTAGCAGTTACAGTTCGTCGTTTACATGATACAGGACGTAGTGGCTGGTGGTTGTTAATTACATTACTCCCATTAATTGGTCTAATCGTATTATTAGTATTTATGTGCATGGATAGCCAATCAGGTAATGCGTTAGATAGTACCACAGGTAGCAATAAATATGGTGAAAATCCTAAGATTAAGGATATTAAATAAATTATCTTTTAATCTCTTACTATCATTTTTTGTAAGGGATTCTATTTAGGAGTTTATGTATGTCTTCGGATGATAAATTAACAAATCCAATTAAAGTTAATAATTTGCTTGTATGGATTCTTGCATTTGCCCCTATTATTGGTGAATTTTTGCGAGGAATCATTATTTTTGTGATGTATGGAGATGGTTATCAAGCAATGTTTGCTATTGCAAATGATGAATTATGGTTTATTACCTTAATTCTAAATATTGCCTTAGGGATCGCTGATGAAAAATATTTGAAGCGCATCGGTATTGATACTTCCAATTTTAAAATGTGGTCTGCTTTTGTTCCAGTTTATTTATTTCAAAGAGCAAGAATATTAAACCATAGCTATGCTTACTTCATAGCATGGTGCGTATCATTTGTATTAATTATGTTATTTTAAGAGGTTATTTATGAAAAAAATTACAACACTATTTTCAATTATGCTATCAGCTTTTCTTCTATCTGGTTGTTTAGATGCTGATTTGCCAAAATGTGGTGACAAAGAGGCTAAAACTACTCTGTCCGATATTATTAACGATGTATTTAAAGGTGACTCGATCAAATTTATTGAAGCAAAAAACTTTAAAGAAAAAGGCTTTAATAAGGATAAAGAGATTCGTGTATGTACAGCTGATGTAATGCTTTCTAATGGTGAGGAAGAAGAAATTACCTATAATATTTATTGGGATAATAAAAAGAAATCAATGTTTATGGTTGAGATCTTAGAATAACCAACAAGGTAAATTATATGCGCAAACTAGGCTTGTTTACTTTATTAGGTTTATTTTCATTACCCATAATGGCTGAATCTACTCGTTCAATATGGATGACTGATATTCCAAGGCAATGCTATGCAGAAGATATTATTCAAGAAATTCCGATGTTAATGTCAAACTATGAGATTCTTGAGGTATTGGATGTTACAAACGTAGAAACTATCGAAAGAACTAAATCACGATTGGTGTGTTCTGCAGTATTAGTAGCAGATAATGGCAGACAAAAACAATATAAAATTACGTTTACTCAAAATTCTATGGGTGATGTGATTGTAAGTTATTAACTCAAAACCGACAGAAATGTCGGTTTTTTTATAGATATCCTCTTTTTATTCCTTTATCTTCAAATCAACCTAACTTTTTCGCACTTATTATTCCTTTTAGTTATTTGCAAGCGGTTTCATTTCCTTTTAAATTTGCAAACAGATTAAATCTTACCAATTAAAAGGAATCTATTATGTTAAAAAAATTATCAGTAATCGCATTATCTGTAGCAGCATTAACCACTTCAAATTTAGCATTAGCAAAAGAGTCTCTATTAGATCGTATCAATAACAAGGGGACTATTACTGTAGGTACAGAAGGCACTTACGCACCATTCACTTACCACGATGCAAGCGGTAAGTTAACCGGTTATGATGTTGAGGTGACTCGTGCCGTGGCTGAGAAATTAGGTGTAACCGTTGATTTCAAAGAAACCCAATGGGATGCAATGTTAGCAGGCTTAAAAGGTGAACGTTTTGACTTAGTCGCTAACCAAGTAGGTTTAACCACCCCAGAACGTCAAGCTACTTTCGATAAATCTGAATCTTACAGCTGGTCTGGTGCAATGTTAGTGGCGCGTAACGATGAAACTCGCATCACTAAAGCTGAAGATGTAAAAGGCTTAAAAGCAGCGCAAACATTAAGCTCAAACTATGGTGAATTAGCTGTTAAAAACCAAGCGCAAATCGTGCCCGTTGATGGTATGGCGCAGGCATTATTATTAGTGCAACAAAAGCGCGCAGATGCAACCTTTAACGACTCTTTAGCATTATTAGACTACTTAAAGAAAAATCCAAATTCAGGTTTAAAACCAGTATGGGAATCTGAAGATAAAGTAGGGGCTGGTTTAATTGCAAACAAAGGTAATGATGAAGCATTAGCGAAGATTAGCGCAGCTATTGTTGAATTACAAAAAGATGGTACACTCAAACAATTAGGTGAACAATTCTTCGGAAAGGATATTAGTGTTAAATAATTTACTAACTTCTTTGCCGTTTATGACTGATGCTCGAGCCGAGCTTGTGATAAACGGCTTTTTACCGATGGTTAAGGCGGCGATCCTTGTATCGATTCCCTTAGCCATCGCGTCATTTATTATCGGTATGATTATTGCCGTGGGTGTGGCACTTGTGCGTGTTAGCCCATCAAATAGCATTTTGCATAAAATCTTTTTGGTGGTGGTTAAAACCTACATTTCGATTATTCGCGGCACACCGATGTTGGTGCAAATCTGTATCGTATTCTATGGCTTACCGGCAATTGGGATTTTTATTGATCCTATTCCAGCGGCGATTATCGGCTTTTCCTTAAATATTGGTGCTTACGGTTCGGAAACTATCCGTGCAGCGATTCTTTCGGTGCCAAAAGGGCAATGGGAAGCAGGTTATACGATTGGTATGACCTATATGCAGACTTTCCGTCGTATTATTGCTCCTCAAGCATTTCGTGTCGCAGTTCCGCCGTTAAGTAATACTTTTATCGGTCTATTTAAAGATACCTCTTTAGCGTCAGTGGTAACGGTAACGGAGATGTTCCGTGTGGCACAGCAGGTGGCGAATATGTCTTATGACTTTTTACCTGTTTATATCGAAGCTGCCTTTATCTATTGGTGCTACTGTTGGGTGCTATTTATGATTCAAGCCCGTCTTGAAAAACGTTTTGATCGCTATGTGGCTAAGTAAGGTGGAAAGATGATTCAAATTAAAAACATTCACAAAACCTTTGGCGATAATACGATTTTACGTGGTATTGATCTCAATATTCAGAAAGGGCAAGTGGTAGTCATTTTAGGCCCTTCTGGTTCAGGTAAAACGACTTTCTTACGCTGTTTAAATGCGTTGGAAATGCCAGAACAAGGTACGATTGAATTTGATAATGAAGCTCCGCTTAAAATTGATTTTTCAGCAAAATCGGTGAAGAAAGATATTTTGGCACTACGCCGTAAATCGGGTATGGTGTTCCAAAACTATAATCTCTTTCCACATAAAACCGCTGTTGAAAATATTATGGAAGGTCCTGTTTTTGTGCAGGGGAAAGATCCAAAACAGGCAAAGCAAGAAGCATTAGCGTTATTAACAAAAGTTGGTCTAGCGGATAAAGCTGATCTCTATCCCTTCCAGCTTTCGGGTGGTCAGCAACAGCGTGTGGGGATTGCAAGAGCATTAGCCATCCAACCCGAACTAATGTTATTTGATGAGCCGACTTCAGCCCTTGACCCAGAGTTAGTTCAAGATGTATTAAATACAATGAAAGAACTTGCGAATGAAGGGTGGACAATGGTGGTGGTAACTCACGAAATCAAATTTGCTTTAGAAGTAGCAGATGTGGTTGTGGTGATGGATGGTGGTGAGATTGTGGAACAAGGTTCGCCACAGCAGTTGTTGAATAATCCACAGCACGAACGCACAAGACGTTTCTTACAGCGTATTAATGCAAGTGTGGAAGATTATTCGATTTAATTTGCAAAAAATTTCCAAAATCAGACCGGTTGTAAAGCTAGTGTTAAGTTGCTAGATATAAAAAACGCGAGTAGATTTTCATCTCTCGCGTTTTTTGTTATCCGCTAGTGATTATTTTTTTAATAAATCACGGATTTCAGTAAGAAGTTTTTCTTCAGCTGTTGGCTCTGGCGCTTTTTCTGGCTCTGGAGCTGGTGCTTTCTTAAGGTTATTGATCATTTTAACCATAGCAAATACAGCCATTGCGATGATTAAGAAATCGAATACGTTTTGGATAAATGCACCGTATTTGATTGCTACCGCTTCAGTTTCGCCTTGTGCTTCTTGTAATACGATTGCAAGATCTTTGAAATCCACACCGCCGATTAACCAACCGATTGGTGGCATTACAACATCGCTTACTAATGAAGAAACGATTTTACCGAATGCACCACCGATGATCACACCGACAGCTAAATCAACAACGTTACCTTTAACCGCGAATTCACGGAACTCTTTTAAAATGCTCATAGCTTTTTCCTTAAAAAATAAAATAAAAATTGCCTAGTTTAGGCAGGCGCGCAATTATAGAGCAAAGATGTTATTGGTTTGTAATATATTTAACTTAATTTACGAATTTTATCGGCAAACTGACTGACTTGTTGCCAGTTAGTGTATTCGTATTCCTTACTTGTATCGGTATCACCTTTAGTGATTTTCATAATAAAGCGAATCATCACACGGTCAAACCACGTATAACGTGGATAGAACAATGCCCCAGCAATGACTTCAACAAGGTTCGGTTGCCACTGAATACGAGCCAATAATTTACGGGTATAAGTATTGGTTTCAGGAGTATTGCGCGTCTCTTTGCGAGCGGTGAGATTTACGCTAAAAAATGCAGATTTTTTACGGTTTAGTAACTCATAATGTTGAGCAATAAATTTCTCAAGTAGTGGATTAAAGTGTCCATAGCGAATAGAAGCACCGATTACAATTGTTTCATATTGATCAAGCATTTCAGCAGTTGGATTTTCGGTTAGAGAAATGACACCACACTCTGTTTGTAATTCATCTGCAATTTTTTCTGCGATTTTTTTAGTTTGACCATCATTGGTTAAATAAAGAATTAAGGTTTTCATAAATAATATCCTGTAAAAATTTGCGACTATCTTAGCAGATTTTGCAAAATTTTAAGGAAATTAGACCGCTTTTTTGCTATGGTATCGCCAATTTTTATATTTAGTGACTGACGATTATGAACGAAACTCAACAATCTCAAGCAAACCAAAACGAAACAACCCATTTTGGCTTTAAAACCGTCGCAAAAGAAGAAAAGCAACAGCTCGTTGCGAATGTCTTTCACAGCGTTGCAGGCAAATATGATTTGATGAATGACCTACTTTCTTTTGGTATTCACCGTGTTTGGAAGCGTTTTACCATTGATTGTAGTGGTGTACGTAAAGGGCAGAAAGTGCTTGATTTAGCCGGTGGTACAGGCGACTTTACCGCAAAATTTTCACGCATTGTTGGCCCAACGGGTGAAGTTGTTTTAGCTGATATTAACAGCTCAATGCTTCAAGTAGGGCGAGAAAAACTGCGTAATTTAGGCGTAGTGGGCAATGTGAACTATGTGCAGGCAAACGCAGAATGTCTGCCGTTTGCAGATAATACTTTTGACTGTATCGTGATTAGCTTTGGTTTACGTAATGTGACCGATAAAGATAAGGCGCTACGCTCAATGTACCGTGTTCTAAAACCAGGTGGTCGTCTATTAGTATTAGAGTTTTCTAAGCCGATTATTGACCCTATTAGCCAGCTCTATAATTTCTATTCTTTCAATATCCTGCCAAAAGTGGGCGAAGTAGTCGTAAATGATGGCGAAAGTTATCGTTACCTTGCCGAATCAATCCGCATGCACCCGAAACAAGATGAATTGAAAGGTATGATGGAGAACGCAGGTTTTGAAAGCGTGAACTATTACAACCTAAGTGCAGGGATTGTGGCATTACACCGTGGTTATAAATTTTAATTGGTTATCACAATGAAAAATATTATCCAACAGCTTATGCTTCCGCAATTTGCAATCGGTGGATTAGAAACAGTGTTGAATGGTTTAATTAAACGCTCATCACACGCAAATCCTATGTTACGCAAACTTGCGGATAAAGTGCTTGAAATTCAGCTAATTTCGCCGAATGTACATCTATTTCTGCTATTTAGTGAAGGACGAGTAGATGTGCTTTCCCAATATGAAGGCGAGAGTGATTGTGCGATTGAGCTACAAGCAACCGCATTGCCTAAATTGGCGGATAGAGCCAAATTAACAGATCTTATCAATAATAAGACTTTAGTCTTAAATGGTGATATTCAAGTTCTACAGCATTTTAATGCGTTACTTGATGAGCTTGAGAAAGATCCTGCTGAATTGCTTGCTCCATTTACGGGTGATGTGTTCGCTCAAGCTTCTACCGATTTAGCCAAAGGTTTATTTACCAAAATTAAAAATCAGTTCGCACAAAATGGCGAAGATTTAGTGGATAACTTAACCACAGAACGCCCTGTATTAGTTAATCGTTTACAGCTTGTTGATTTTTACGATCAAGTTGCCGAATTAGAGCAACAAGCGGTCAAATTAGAGCAGAAATTTGTAAAATTAATAGGAAAAAATGAATAAAAATATAGAAAAACAATACAATTTATT
The DNA here is from genome assembly GCA_002002485.1 of Pasteurellaceae bacterium 15-036681. Lineage (GTDB taxonomy): Bacteria > Pseudomonadota > Gammaproteobacteria > Enterobacterales > Pasteurellaceae. The sequence goes on along the minus strand of MQVI01000020.1, from coordinate 12,106 downwards.
TGAAGATAATCCTGATATAGCTACTGTGTTAAAAGGTAATATAAATTATAAATTTAAATTTATTGATCTTTTTGCTGGAATTGGTGGATTTCGGATTGCAATGCAAAATTTAGGTGGTGAGTGTATTTTTTCCAGTGAATGGGATGAAAAAGCACAATACACCTATGCAACTAATTTTGGCGATATTCCGTTTGGCGATATTACGTTAGAAGAAACTAAAAGGCATATTCCAAATGATTTCGATGTGTTATGCGCTGGTTTCCCTTGCCAAGCTTTTTCTATCGCAGGGAAAAGAGGTGGATTTGAAGATACTCGAGGCACATTATTTTTTGATGTAGCAGAGATTATTCGAAGACATCAGCCAAAAGCATTTTTTTTAGAAAACGTAAAAGGTTTAATTAATCATGATAAAGGTAAAACGTTAAGTACAATCTTAAATACCTTACGTGAGGATTTAAATTATTTTGTACCAGATCCCCAAATTGTAAATGCGAAGGATTTTGGGGTTCCACAAAATCGTGAGCGTATTTTTATTGTGGGATTTAGAAAGGATCTTAATATTAGAGAGTTTAATTATCCCAAGCCGACAGATCCAAATAAACGATTTATTGATATTCGTGAAGAAGATGTTGTACCAACTAAATATTATCTTTCTACACAATATATTGATACATTAAGAAAGCATAAACAACGGCACGCAAGTAAAGGTAATGGTTTTGGATATGAAATAATTCCTGATAATGGTATCGCAAATGCGATTGTTGTTGGCGGTATGGGGCGAGAACGCAATTTAATTATTGATGATCGTATTACGGATTTTACTCCAACAACGAAGATTAAAGGAGAGGTGAATCGAGAAGGAATCAGGAAGATGACTCCGAGAGAATGGGCTAGATTACAAGGTTTTCCTGATGATTATATTATTCCTGTCGCAGATACTTCTGCTTATAAGCAGTTTGGTAATTCAGTTGCTATCCCAGCAGTACAAGCTACTGCAAAGCAGCTACTTTCAGCAATTTATAGGGACAAATAATGAGCAAAAATAATAAACAGAGTGCGGTGGAAATTGTTAAGGAATTATTCAAAGATTATCCTATTTCGAGAGAGATGACTCCTAGTCAATTTATTGATTTTTACTGGAATATGTATCAGGTTAATTATTCTCGAGATAATTCTATAAATGGTGCTATATTTGAGCAACTATTAGTTATTTCTTTATTGAGAGAAAATATCAGTCCTGTTTATACTCAAGCTGAATTAGCTTTTGTTCCAAATGTGATTCTTGATATTGTTCTATATAATCGTAAAAAACCGATCACGATTAGTGCTAAAACATCGTTACGAGAGCGTTGGAAGCAAGCTGACTTAGAAGCAATGGCTACAAAATATGTTCACCGAGAAGCTAAATGCTATGTAGTTACTCTTTCAGAAAAAGAGGTTCAAGCAAGACGAAAAGAGCAAAATAGTTATATGGGAATTGATCAGTTTGTGCTTGCTCACACTACTGAATATGATCGGCTGATAGAAGAAATTAAGCAAATTGCTATTACTGAAAGTGAAAGTATTAAAATTATTCAAACAGATCATAAGTTTCATAATATTGAAACTGCTCAAGAACTCTATGAAATTTCATTGAATAAGTAGTGCATAAATGAAAATCAAAAATATCCGCCGTCTATATCAAATTATTCATACCTTTTTACGTTATGGGATCGACGAAGTTATTCCTGAAATCCCACTAACTCGTTCCGTTCGCTGTGGACGTAAATCACTGTTTTGGGTGAAAAATCAATATCCAAATGAGCCTTTTGGGGTTCGTTTGCGTTTAGCTTTGCAAGAGTTAGGCCCCGTTTGGATTAAACTGGGGCAGATGCTTTCTACTCGCCGAGATCTGTTTGAGTCAGAATTGGCTGATCAGCTTGCGTTACTACAAGATTCCGTAGAAGCTTTTGATGGCAAAATTGCCAGTCAAATTATTGAGCAAACTTTGGGCGATAAAATCGAAACTTGGTTTGATGAATTTGATGAGCAAGCGCTCGCTTCAGCGTCTATTGCACAAGTTCACACTGCAAAATTCAATCAAAATCAACCGCTTGCAGGGCAAGAAGTGGTATTAAAGGTTATTCGCCCTGAAATTGAGGCCGTCATTAAAGAAGATATTGATTTGATGTATCGCTTAGCAAGTTGGGTGCCACGTTTATCTAAAGAAGGCAGACGCTTACGTCCTGTTGAAGTGGTTCGAGAATACGAAAAAACCTTACTTGATGAGCTAGATCTACGCAAAGAAATGTCCAATGCAATGCGCTTGCGTGCTAATTTCGAGAATAGCGAAATGCTCTATATTCCTGAAATGCACCAAGAGTTTTGTCATAAAAATTTGATCGTAATGGAGCGAATTTACGGTATTCCTGTGGCGAATGTCGCTGAACTTGAAGCGAACGGTACCGATATGAAACTTTTATCGGAGCGTGGTGTTCAGGTCTTCTTTACTCAAGTATTCCGTGATAGTTTCTTCCACGCGGATATGCACCCCGGCAATATTTTCGTCAATCCGAATCACCCTGAAAATCCACAATATATTGGGATTGACTGTGGGATTGTCGGCACCTTAAACCAAAATGATAAACGCTATTTGGCGGAAAGTTTTGTGGCGTTCTTTAATCGAGATTATCGTCGTGTGGCATTAATGCACGTGGAATCTGGTTGGACACCTGCGGATACGGATATTGATGCCTTCGAGCAAGCGTTCCGCGAAGTATGTGAGCCAATTTTTGCTAAACCACTCTCGGAAATCTCTTTTGGGCATGTATTATTGAATCTGTTTAATGTGGCTCGTGAATTTAATATGGAAGTGCAACCGCAGTTGGTGCTGTTGCAGAAAACTTTGCTCTATATTGAAGGCTTAGGCCGTCAGATTTATCCGCAATTAGATCTGTGGCAAACCGCAAAACCCTTCTTACAAGATTGGCTTAATGAGCAGGTGGGCTTTAAAGCAATGTGGCGGGATATCAAACAGCGTGCGCCACAATTTAGAGAGCATTTTGCAGAATTTCCAGAAGCGATGTTCCAAGCCTTACAGCAACAAAAGCAGATTAATCTACGCTTAACGGAAATTAATCAAAGTCTGCAAAGTCAAAGTAACAGCGGTGGTTTTGGTCGCTTAATGATTTTAGGTGTCGCTATTGCAGGTACATTGTGGCAGTTTGAAAATCTACCATTATGGGTAAGTGTGCCGTTGTTAGTCGTGGAGTTTGGATTGTTGGTTAAGGAAAGTTTTAGGTGAGTTTCCCCTCTCTCTGATTTTAGCAAAAACATTGTTTTGCTCAAATCTGTCTCTCCCCCACTTGCGAGGGAGAGTAAAAAAAACGCAATTAAAATCAATATTGTGATCTAAAACACATTTTGGAGTATTTCTTCTTTTCTACATTTAACAAACGTGCAACTATACGCAAAATTTTTCTGTTTTCAGTGGTGAAAACTCGTATAATTAAATAACGTTATTATTTATTCATCATTTACAATGAGGTAACACAAATGGGTGGAATTAGTATTTGGCAACTAGCGATTATCGCATTATTAGTGGTTTTACTATTCGGTACAAAAAAATTACGCAGCTTAGGTTCAGATTTGGGTGAATCAGTAAAAGGCTTTAAAAAAGCAATGAGCGATGACAAGCCAAAAGATGCTGAATTTGAGAAAGTTGAGCAAAAACAAGCTGAATCAACAGAACAAAAAGCCAAAGAAAAAGAGCAGGCATAATCCGTGTTTGATATTAGTTTTGGAGAATTAGTACTGGTTTTTATTGTAGGCTTGGTCGTGCTAGGTCCACAACGTTTGCCTGTTGCTATTCGTACGGTAATGGGCTGGGTTCGTACAATTCGTGGGTTGGCAGCAAATGTGCAGAATGAACTGTCACAAGAACTTAAACTTCAAGAGTTGCAAGAAAGCATTAAGAAAGCGGAAGCACTTAATTTAAGTCAGCTTTCGCCAGAATTAAATGAGACCGTCGAAGAACTAAAAAAATCAGCACAAAAAATGCAGGCAGATTTAGATTCTGCTACCAATGAAATTAAAGGCTTAACGGAAAAGGAAGTCGCTGAAATTCAAGGTAAAATTGAACAAGAGAGCCAACGCTTACAAGCTGAAGCAAAAGAAGCTGGAGATGAGCAAATCGCAGAAGGTGATAAGCCACTTTCTCATGCTGAGCTTGCGGAACTTGCTGAGATGGATGAATCTAAGTTCAGTGTTTATTATCCGCCTGATGATAAGCTTGCATCCGTGAAAGAGCCTGAAGCTAAACAGGATAAGAAAGATGTCAGTTGAAGAATCTCAACCACTGATTAGCCATTTAGTTGAATTACGTAACCGCTTGTTAAGGGCGGTTATTTGCGTTTTAGTTGTTTTTTGCCTGATCGTTTATTGGGCAAATGATATTTACGCAGTGCTGGCTAGTCCACTTACGGATCGTTTACCTGAAGGGGCAACAATGATTGCTACCAATGTGGTAACGCCATTTTTTACTCCAATTAAATTGACTGCAGTAGTAGCAGTATTTATTTCAGTGCCATTTATTCTTTATCAGATTTGGGTCTTTGTCGCGCCTGCCTTGTATAAAGAAGAAAAGCGCTTAGTCTATCCTCTATTGCTGTCGAGCACTTTGCTATTTTATGCCGGCGTTGCCTTTGCTTACTACGTGGTATTTCCATTAATTTTTGGATTCTTAACCCAAACTGCGCCAGAAGGTGTGAAAATGGCAACAGATATTAGTAGCTACTTAGATTTTGTCTTGACGATTTTCTTAGCGTTTGGCGTCTGTTTTGAAGTGCCAATTGCGATTATTTTGCTGTGTTGGGCTGGTGTAACCACTGCGGAAGATTTACGTAAAAAGCGTCCATATATTGTAGTGGCTGCTTTTGTGGTGGGAATGCTGTTAACGCCACCAGATATTTTCTCACAAACGCTTTTAGCTGTGCCGATGATTATTCTCTTTGAATTAGGCTTGATTGTTTCAAAATTCTATCAGCCAAAAGATGATGAAGTAGAAGCGGAAAATAAAGGCTAATAATCTTTTATTGTAGGGGCGGGCCGATGTGCCCGCCCTAAATTTTTTAAATATATTTGCAAATTTAGGAATTCATAATGACAACTCAATATTTATCAACTGCTTTCCCAGCTCACCGCCCACGTCGTTTACGTAAACATGATTTTAGTCGTCGTTTAGTCGCTGAAAACGTATTAACTGCCAGTGATTTAATCTATCCAGTATTTGTGATCGAAGGCGAAAACCAACGCGTTAAAGTGCCTTCAATGCCTGGGGTAGAACGTTTAACTATTGATCAGTTGTTAATTGAAGCTGAATTATTAGTGAAATATGGCGTGCCAGCGGTTGCGCTTTTCCCTGTAGTGGGCGATGAAAAAAAATCATTAATGGCTGAAGAGGCTCATAATCCAGATGGCTTGGCGCAGCGCGCAGTTCGTGCATTAAAACAAGCATTTAGCGAGAAATTAGGTGTAATTACTGATGTTGCATTAGACCCATTTACAACCCATGGGCAAGACGGCATTATTGATGAAGAAGGTTATGTGTTAAATGACATCACAACGGAAGTGTTAGTAAAACAAGCACTTTCACATGCACAAGCCGGTGCAGATATTGTTGCACCAAGTGATATGATGGATGGTCGCATTGGTGCAATTCGCCAAGCATTAGAAGCGAATGGTTTTATCAATACGCAAATTATGGCGTATTCCGCAAAATATGCGTCTAACTACTATGGCCCATTCCGTGATGCCGTTGGTTCAGCAGGCAACTTAAAAGGTGGCAATAAAAAAACTTACCAATTAGATCCAGCAAATGGTAATGAAGGTTTACACGAAGTAGCCCTTGATATTCAAGAAGGTGCAGATATGGTGATGGTAAAACCGGGTATGCCATATTTAGATTTAGTTTATCGTGTAAAACAGACTTTCGGCGTACCCACTTTTGCTTACCAAGTATCAGGCGAATACGCAATGCATATGGCAGCGATTCAAAATGGTTGGTTAAAAGAGAAAGAGTGCATTATGGAGTCGCTACTTTGCTTTAAACGTGCAGGCGCAGACGGCGTATTAACCTACTTTGCAAAACAAGTGGCAGAGTGGTTATATCAAGAACAGCAAGCTAAGTAATTTGCGTTATACAAGCGGTTAGATTTGGCTGATTTTTTGCAAAAGTGGCGATTTACCTTGACGATCGCCACTTAGCGCTGTACCATTCCAAAGTTTTTTTAACCCCGAGGATTACGCATTTTGGACAGTCACAGTCGATACTTAACAGTTTCTTACTAATTTCCCTCGTCCAACCTCTTTTTGGCTGCCGACGAGTGTCGGTAATTATTGCCAGTATCTTATTTTGTTCCTTTTTGTTCATCGCCTCATACCATTTGTAGGAGTATGAAATGATCAAAGCTTTTTCGTTGCGTAACGAGCGCTTAATCAGTGTAGATGAAACCATTCAAAATCAATTAAATGATGCCATTTGGATTGACCTTATTGATCCAACAGATGATGAGCGTTCTGTTTTAGAGCATCGTTTAGATCAAACTCTTGCGGAAGAGCATGAATTAGAAGATTTAGAGGCATCTGCACGTTTTTTCGAAGATGAAGATGGTTTACACCTTTACTCATTTTTTTATTGCTTAGATGAAGACGACTATGCAGATGTCGCCACAGTCGGTTTTACAATTCGTGATGGCCGTTTATTTACGATTCGAGAGCGTGACTTGCCAGCTTTCCGACTTTACCGTTTGCGTTCTCGTCGTGAAAAAATGATTGATGGTAACGCTTATGAATTACTACTCGACTTATTTGAAACTAAAATCGAGCAGTTAGCGGACGTTATTGAAAATATCTACGCAGATTTAGAGAAATTAAGTCGTGTGATTCTTAAAGAAGATGAGACAAGAACGAAGAAAAATGGCGATCATAATCTTAATGAAGCGCTTGCTGACTTAACAGAATTAGAAGATGCAAGTTCAAAAGTACGATTATGTTTGATGGATACTCAGCGAGCATTAAGTTTCTTACTACGTAAAACTCGTTTGCCGAACAACCAGTTAGAACAAGCTCGTGATATTATGCGAGATATTGAATCTCTACAACCACATAACGAGGCTTTATTCCAAAAGGTAAATTTCTTAATGCAGGCCGCGATGGGTTTCATCAACATTGAGCAGAACCGGATTATGAAATTTTTCTCGGTTGTGTCGGTAATGTTCTTACCAGCAACGCTTGTTGCGTCTACCTACGGTATGAACTTTGAGATTATGCCGGAATTACAATTTAAATACGGTTACCCGATGGCGCTGGGTTTAATGGTTTGCGCTGCCGCAACACCTTATATCTACTTTAAACGTAAAGGGTGGTTGTAGTTTTAAAAATGCACGGTTTAGCTGTGCATTTTTTATATCTGTTCATTGGCAAATTATTTGAAAATTCTGACCGCTTGCTGTGATATTCCTCTCTGAAACCCCTTACAAATCACTTACTTAATAAGAGCGATTCTCACTTAATCTCATTTTGAAAATTATTTTTTGAGGTAGATCACAAAACTTACTTTTTTATGTTAACAAAATGTAAAAGATGGTTATAAACTAATAGGAATAGTGGCAAAATACGTTTCATCTTAATCTATTTTTCATGTTCCCGAGGAGGAAATTGTGCAAACGATCAATGTTGATGTTGCAATTGTGGGTGCCGGTGGCGGTGGTTTACGTGCTGCAATCGCAGCTGCGGAAGCAAATCCAAATTTAAAAATTGCGCTAATCTCAAAAGTATATCCAATGCGTAGCCATACTGTTGCGGCAGAAGGTGGTGCAGCAGCGGTTGCTAAAGAAGAAGACTCTTATGATAAACACTTCCACGATACTGTAGGTGGTGGTGACTGGTTATGTGAGCAAGACGTTGTTGAATACTTCGTTGAGCACTCACCAGTGGAAATGACTCAATTAGAGCGTTGGGGTTGTCCTTGGAGCCGTAAAGAAGATGGCGACATTAACGTGCGCCGTTTCGGTGGTATGAAAATTGAACGTACTTGGTTCGCTGCCGATAAAACAGGTTTCCACTTATTACACACTCTTTTCCAAACTTCTATCAAATACCCTCAAATCATTCGTTTTGACGAACATTTCGTTGTTGATATTCTTGTTGATGAAGGTCAAGCTCGTGGCTGCGTAGCGATGAATATGATGGAAGGTACTTTCGTTCAAATCAACGCTAACGCTGTTGTTATTGCAACAGGTGGTGGCTGCCGTTCATACCGCTTCAACACAAACGGCGGTATCGTAACAGGTGATGGCCTATCAATGGCATACCGTCATGGTGTTCCATTACGTGATATGGAATTTGTTCAATATCATCCAACAGGCTTACCAAACACAGGTATCTTAATGACAGAAGGTTGCCGTGGTGAAGGTGGTATCTTAGTAAATAAAGATGGCTACCGTTACTTACAAGACTACGGTCTAGGTCCAGAAACCCCAGTAGGTAAACCAGAAAACAAATATATGGAACTTGGTCCACGTGATAAAGTTTCACAAGCATTCTGGCAAGAATGGCGTAAAGGCAACACATTAAAAACGGATAAAGGCGTTGATGTTGTACACCTAGACTTACGTCACTTAGGTGAAAAATACTTACAAGAACGTTTACCATTTATCTGTGAATTAGCGAAAGCATACGAAGGTGTTGATCCAGCTAAATCACCAATTCCAGTACGTCCAGTAGTTCACTACACCATGGGTGGTATCGAAGTAAATCAACAAGCCGAAACTTGCATTAAAGGTTTATTTGCAGTAGGTGAGTGTGCATCTTCAGGTTTACATGGCGCAAACCGTTTAGGTTCTAACTCGTTAGCTGAGTTAGTAGTATTCGGTAAAGTAGCAGGTGAAATGGCAGCTCAGCGTGCTGTTGAAGCTGGCCCTCGTAACCAAGCAATTATTGATGCACAGGCACAAGACGTATTAAATCGTGTTTATGCATTAGCACGTCAAGAAGGTGAAGAATCTTGGTCACAAATCCGTAATGAGATGGGTGACTCAATGGAAGAAGGTTGTGGTATCTACCGTACTCAAGAAAGTATGGAGAAAACGGTGGCGAAAATCGCTGAACTTAAAGAGCGTTATAAACGTATTAAGATCAAAGATACTTCAAGCGTATTCAACACAGATTTACTCTACAAAATTGAGCTTGGTTATATCCTTGATGTTGCACAATCTATCTCTTCATCAGCGGTTGAGCGTAAAGAGTCACGTGGTGCACACCAACGTTTAGACTACGTTGAGCGTGATGATGTGAACTACTTAAAACACACTCTTGCGTACTACAATGAAAACGGTGCTCCAACAATCAAATATAGCGATGTGAAGATCACTAAATCACAACCTGCTAAACGTGTATACGGTGCGGAAGCAGAAGCGCAAGAAAAAGCAGCTAAAGAAGCAAATAAGGAGTAACAGATGGCTAACATGATGACTGTGGAAGTGCTACGTTATAACCCTGAACAAGATAACGAGCCGTTCTTAAGTAAATACGAAGTACCTTATGATAGCCAAACTTCACTTCTTGATGCACTTGGCTACATTAAAGATGAATTAGAACCAGAACTATCTTACCGTTGGTCTTGCCGTATGGCGATCTGTGGTTCATGCGGTATGATGGTAAATGGTAAACCAAAACTAGCGTGTAAAACATTCTTACGTGATTACAGTGGTCATATGCGTATTGAACCACTTGCTAACTTCCCGATTGAACGTGACTTAGTGGTAGACCTAAGCCACTTTATCGAGAGCTTAGAAAGCATCAAACCATATATCATTGATAACAAAGCGCCAGAATTAGACGGTAATCCGCACCCTTCAGCAGAGCTTGCGAAGAGCCGTACTAAACAAACGCCTGCACAATTAGAGAAATATCGTACATTCTCAATGTGTATCAACTGTGGTCTATGCTATGCAGCTTGCCCACAATTCGGTTTAAACCCTGAATTCGTAGGTCCTGCGGCAATTACGCTAGCACATCGTTATAACCTTGATAACCGCGATAATGGTAAAGCTGAACGTATGAAGATTCTTAACGGTAAGAATGGTGTATGGAGCTGTACTTTCGTTGGTTACTGCTCAGAAGTGTGTCCGAAACACGTGGGACCAGCTTCAGCCGTGAACCAAGGTAAGATCGAAAGTGCGAAAGACTATGTTTTTGCAATGTTAAAACCGCAAAAGTAAGGAGAGCGTAAAATGACAACAGCAACAAAACGCAAAGCCTATGTGCGCGAAATCAAACCAACTTGGTGGAAAAAGTTAGATTTTTACAAATTCTACGTATTGCGTGAAAGTACAGCAGTACCAACAATTTGGTTCTGTTTAGTATTACTCTATGGTGCAGTTTGCTTAGGCAAAGGCACTTTTGCAACAGACTTTGTAGGTTTCTTACAAAATCCATTAGTGGTAATTCTAAATATTATCACTTTAGCTGCAGCGCTATTACACAGTTTCACATTCTTTGATATGGCACCACAAATGGTGAATCTAATTATTAAGAATGAACGCTTAGACGTAAAACTTGCGTCGCGTGTATTCTGGGGTATCACTGCTTTAGTTAGCTTATTAGTGTTAATCTTAGTATAAGGGGAAATAAAATGGACAAACTTAATCCAAAACGTTCAAATGAACCAGCAGTATGGTTACTGTTTGGTGCTGGCGGTGCGGTAAGTGCAATTTTCTTCCCTGTGCTTATCTTAATTCTGGGTTTTTTACTCCCATTCGGATTAGTGACACCAGATAACATTATTGCATTCGCAGGGACTTGGATCGGTAAATTAGCAATCTTAGCATTATTAATTTTCCCAATGTGGTGTGCGATCCACCGTATCCACTTAGGTTTACATGACTTCAAAGTACATGTACCAGCAGGAGGTTGGGTATTCTATGGTCTAGCATCTTTATATAGTGTGTTAGTTTTATTTGCAGTGATTGCGTTATAATTACATAAACATCTAAAAGGCTATTTTCTAATCGGAAAATAGCCTTTTTTCTTTTTAGCTGAACTTATATTTTTCCATTCAGTCTAATGAATAGTTTTTTCATAATGTACCCTCTATATTTTTATTTAACCAAGGATTTTCCATGAAATCATTAAAATCGTTATTAACAGTTGCAATTGCAATGGCAGTATCAAGCGCTTCATTTGCAGAAACAGCAAATCCATTATCTGCAGTAGCTAATGCTAAAGATCCTGTAGCAACTCAAGCTACGTCGGCAAAAGATTCGGCTGCTTCTGCGGTAACGAAGACGAAAGATGCTGTAGCAACTCAAGCTACGTCGGCAAAAGATTCGGCTGCTTCTGCGGTAACGAAGACGAAAGATGTTGTAACAACAAAAGCAACACAAGTAAAAGAGTCTGCAACAAGTAAAGTTATGGCTGCAAAAGATAAAGCAACTTCAGCAGTAACTAATGCTAAAGAAGCTGCGACAAACAAAGTTACATCAATCAAAGATTCTGTAGCTTCAACGGCAACTAATGCCAAAGAAAAGGCAGCCGCTAAAGTTACAGAAACAAAAGCAACTGCAACAGAAGCTAAAAATGCAGCGGCTAAAAAAGTGGTAGCAGCAAAAAAAATTAATGTGAATACCGCAGATGCTGAAACATTAAGATTATTACCTGGTATCGGTGATGCAAAAGCAAAAGCGATTATTGATTACCGTAATGCAAATGGTAAATTCAAAAATATGGCAGATTTAGAAAAAGTTTCTGGTATTGGTTCAGTAACCTCATCAGAACTTAAATCAGCAGTTTCTTTCTAAGAATAACGTAAAAATGGCTACCTTTAGGTAGCCATTTTTGTGGTTTATATTTCCTAAGTGCAGGGAAGCTCCGCCCATTTTTTATAAGTAATTAGTTATACCACCAACCGGCAAATCCAATCACAGCTGCAAATACTATCAACAGGGCAAGATCGCACTTTTTTCAAAAATATGATCTAATAGCATCATTATTTATTAACAGAGCAACAAACAATGACCCTATTTGAAATTTTTGATGAATTAGAAGACCCACGCCGAAACATTAACCG